>JBILBP010000073.1:0-9331 GCA_044353645.1 Planctomycetota bacterium
CCAAAGCAGCCGCCAACGGCCGGGAGTTAGACCTCATCGCCGCCGCCGGCATCGGTCGCTTCCGCCTGTGGCGGGCGTCACGCCGTTGAGCCGCTGACTATTTCTGAGCCTGCGGCTCGATCACGGTACGTACGCTGCGGAGATTGAAAAACCGGGCGCAGCCCTGGTTCTGCCAGGTCGTCTCCGAAAACTGCAGATCATTGATGTGGTAGAGATAGGGCAGGTCCCCGGTCAAGGCGGGGACGATGAGCGCGCTCTGCGGCGGTGCACTCGCCAGCACCGCCAGTCGTGCTTGCTGTTGCCGGACATAGTCAGGTCCGCGGCCGACGTCGATCACCGCCTGCGTGAAATGTTCCGAGCCCAGCAACAGCGCCGCTGCCAGGCAGGCGATAAGCAGGCGTGGTGGCAGCCTGCGACGCAGTACCCATGCGACGATGCCGAGCACCGCCCAGCCCCCGGCCAGGATGAGCATGCGGTCATTGTCTGAAGCTAGTGAAAGCAGGCTGAGCCCAGTCAGGAGCAACAGCACTGGCACGAGACGCGGGCCACCGTGCCAAGCGCCAAGGATCAGCGCGAGCGCAGTGGTCATCGCCAGGGGATTCCACGCCCGGGGTGGGGTCATGCCCGCCCAGGCCATGGGTACCGCCGCGACCAGGACGAACACGGGAATGGTCGCGATTAGAAGCAGGCCCGTCTTGGTCTGCGTGCGCGGCGAGGTGTGGGCGATCCACGCGCCGAGGGCGGCGAGCGGCGCCCAGGGCAGGTCGCGCAGGAATCCCGACATCAATGAGAAGGTCGCCGTAACCATGACTCCGGGGTGATGATCGACGGGTATCTGACCTTCGGCGATGGCGTTGGCAGCACGGATGGCATTCCCCGGTGAGGCCAATGAAATCGTCGTTGCCAACAGACCGCCGATGAGGACCAGGCCGCCATGCCAACGCTGCCTACCACGCAGATGGAACATGATCAGGCCGGCGATTGCGCTCAAGGCGAGGGCGGCGACGACCTCGCTGCTGAAGCAGGCAGCGATGAGCGTGAGGGTGGAAAATCCCCAATGGTACGGTGGTGGCCAAATCGCAGACGGGAGGTGGCTGCGAGCCGCGCGGGTAGCATGGAGCAGGTGGCCACAGGCGAAGAGCGCAAGGGCAGTGCCGATTGTGTACGAGGCGGCTCCAGGCAGCCAGTACAGCCCTTCACCGGGATCGGGCAGGAGGGTGAGGGCGCCGGCGATCGTAACCAGGGTCAAACAGCCGTGTTGACGTCGATCGAAATTCTCGACTTTGGCCAAAACAGCACCAATGACATACCAGACGGCCCAGCAGGTGAACGCGAAGACGCCGATGATGAGCAACCGATAGCTGATCGCGGCCGCGAACCACGGGGAGCCGATGTTTCCCCAACCGCTGAGTAGGGCGGTGACGAGAATCCTGCCCGACCAACCGCGGTACCAATTTTCTTGCGCGCTCCACCAGGCATCCCTCCCACTGGCGCCATAGCTCCAATCATCGAGACTGGGAAAGGTGAATCCGCAGGCGACAACGTAGGGGATCATGAAAATCCCCGCTGCGCAGAGCGGCAACCAACCCGATATCCGGGCGGGCGCTGATCGGAAAAGCACTCCGAATCCCATCAGAATCAGAAGCAGAGCGGGTGCCGAAAGAATTCCCAGGAGGTCAGACATGCGGGCGAGAACTCGACTTTTCGAGGATGTACAACTGCGTCCAAAGCATCCACGACCAGCGCGAGCCGGCGATACTCTTTTCGAGCCGGGCCAGCCAGCGCGCACCGCGCAGGCCGCCGAATTCGGCGATGAAGGGCAGGTAGCAGCCCAAGCGCTGCTGCTGCGTGATCCGCAGCCCAGCGGCCTGGCATTGTCGGAGCAGCTGCTTCTCGGTTAACAGATTGATATGTCCGGTCGGCTCGACCGACTCTTGATAGAGCCAGCGAATGGCGGTGATGATCCCCGGTAGCAAGGCGATGCGGGCGCAGGACTCCATGATACTCCAGCGTTGCGGTGTGCTCAGCACCAGGTGTCCATCGGCATGGAGGAGATCAGCCATGGTCGCCAGGGCCGAGCTGCTCTCGGTCAGGTGCTCGATGACCTCGGTGCAGAGGATCAGTGAATAATGTCCCGGCGGAAGCTGGCTGCGGGTGATGTCATCGCAAACCACCGTCAGCCGTGGTTCGTGCTTGGCCAAGTCGCGGGCGCGGTCAAGGAATGCTGGTTCGATGTCGGCGGCGGTGACCTGCTCGCTCAATTGCAGCAGCGTCGGTACGTAGATGCACGATCCGGGGCCAATTTCGAGACTCGCCTTGCAGGTGGACCCCTGGCATGACCGCAGGCAACGAATGATGAGATTGCGGCGCTGACGATGAAGCCGTCGGCGGGTGGGATTGGATGAGGTGTAGAGCGCGTTCTGATGCCCCAGAGGATCATGGGGCATGGGGTGGATCCTGGGAGGCCGTTTGCGCAGACGGGGCTCCGGGCGATCGTGCCACCGGCTGCGCCGCGCCTTCCAATCCAGCGAGGTGATAGGGCGGACGGCGTTTGACCTCACGATAGATGCGCGCCGCATATTCGCCGATGAGACCGATCGCGAAGGTCTGCACGCCACCGAAGATCAGTACGAAGCTGAGGATCGTGGGATAGCCCTGCGGGGTAGCGACGCCGTTGGCCATCATCACCAGGAGATAGATCAGGTACCCGCAGCCGATGAGGCTGAGGCCGATGCCGGCGGGTAGCAGCAACCGCAACGGCGCTTCGGAAAAACCGGTGAGGCCATCGATCGCCAAGGACACCAGGCGCGGCAGGCTCTGGGCCGGGCGTCCGTTGACGCGTGGTGGACGATCGAAGGGAATGGTCACCGTCCTCCCGCCGGCCAAGGCATAGAGCCCCTTGGTATAGCGATCGACTTCCGGAAATAAGAGCAGCCGCTCGACGACCGAACGATCGAGAAGCCGGAAATCGCCGGCGTCAGGAGTCATCGTTATCCGTGACGACCAACCCATCACGGCGTAGTGGGCCGCTGCCGCGATCCGTCGCCACGCTGGATCATGGCGATGATTGCGCACGGCGACGACCTGTTCGGCCCCGGCTTGCCAATGGGCGATCAGAATGGGAATCAGCTCTGGCGGATCCTGAAGATCGATGTCGATGGGGATCAGCGCATCACTGGAATGGTGGCGCATACCGGCCAGCAAGGCCGCCTCTTTGCCGGAGTTGCTGGCGAGCTGGATCAGGCCCAGCCGGGAATCCTGGGCTTGGTAAGAACGCCAGCGCTTGGCGGTGCCATCGGTCGAACCGTCATCGATCAGGTACACATGCCAGGAAATGCCCTCAAGCGCGAGCACGGGCATGAGCGCGCTAAGAAATGGCGCGACGGCCTGCTCTTCGTTAAAAGCCGGAACCAGGATCGTAACGCGCTTCATAGGACGATGCGAAAATGGAAGATGGGTACCATCGAATGTTCGTTGGCGATGGTCTGCCGGAAGAGTCCGAGGGAAGGATGATTGTCTGTGCTCGTGAGCGGCGCTTGGCACGGTTTGGGCCCTTGCGGGCCATGACTTTCGCCATGCATGTGACCATCGTTTCCTACGCTTTAACTAGTTGCAGGGGGGGTCGGTGTGGTATCCGCCTGGTCACCCGTCTGGTCACATGGCTTTTCCGCGACTTGTCCGCGACTTGTCCGCGACTTGTCCGCGACTTGTCCGCGACTTGTCCGCGACTTGTCCGCGACATTCCCGCGTAGCTCGCGCATTTGGCAGTTCTCGCTCGGCGCAATCCTGCATTGTGAACCGCGCGAGCATCGGCATCGGCCGAAGGAGGCTGTTTTCGTTCATTAATTTGGCACAAGTAGGACAGGCATAGGGCAAGGAGACATGCTCATGAGTACCATCCCTGAATGCGAACGTTTGAGCGGAGCCTTGGCGGGGACCACGATTGCGATCTTCACTGCCATCGCCGCCGATGGCTCACCGCAGAGCCGCCCGATGGTCTTACAGGAAGTCGATTCTGACGGATGCTTGTGGTTCTTCCTTGGCCGGAGTTCAGCCCTGGCCGGCGAACTCCGTAATAATCCCCACGTCGCGGTGGCGAGCGCCGAGCATGGGCAGATGATCTACGTCTCGGTATCCGGTATCGCCCATCCCTGCGAGGATCGCATCAAGACCAGCCACCTGTGGAAGGAGGAGTACCGGACGTGGTTCCCGTTGGGCGTGGCCGATCCCGATCTCCTGGTAGTGCGTGTGGGGGCAATTTCCGTCGAGTGCTGGCGGGGTATGCGCCATGAACACTTCGCGATTCCCCGGATCGGCCGGCCCTGTGCCATGGCCAACGCCTAAGGACAAGAGGTCAAGAGCATCGTCGATGGCGGATGCGGAATGCAGGGTGCGAAGCTGTGGTCTTCACTTTCTGCACGCGCCGCCGCTGGTTCATCGATCATCCTGCAAGAAGTCGACATTTGCCACGCCACGCCACGCCGCTCCATTGGCACGCCATAAGCTGTTGCTTGGATGACCAAAACTTGATCTCAACCCTGGATCACCCCATGCAGTCAATTCTTTCACTTTCCATCAACGCAGCGAGAGCGCTTATCGCCCGGTCGCAAGCACTAACTGTGTTCTCGGCCATCGTGGTCATGAGCGCCACGGTCGCCACGGCAGCGGTTGATGAGGATCTGCGTATCCTTCCTCAAATCACCGCTGGTACTGCCGGCTTCGAACCCGGTGTCGCTCTCGAATGGCGCTCGAAGGACTTGAAGCCGGTCATCGTCCGGCCAGAGGTGTTCATCAGCGAGGATGGTCGCCCGGGTGGTGGCGCAGCCCTATTATATGACGCGACTTCGGTGTTCGATTTGCGCCGGCGTCAATCGCTCGCCATCGGGCCGCGTGCTGTCTATCACAATTCCGATGAAAGCGGTTGGGAAGTGGATGCCATGGCGACATGGACCATCGAGCTTTCCGGAAGCCATCGTCCGTGGGAGCACGCCGTCGGCGTTCTCGGCGCTCTTGGCGTGCGCCATGACAAGGAAGAGAACGAGAATGATATCGGGGCCACCGGCGGCGCCTTTTATTCTTACCGCTTCTAAACGGTTGCTTTCCCGCCTTTCACAAGCCTTTAGTGCACCCCTGACTCCGGACTTCTGTTTCTCTCACGAAGACGACGTAGACGGTACCTGGATGCTCCTCACAGTGACCGTCGATGAGACCTTCTCCATGCGTCTTAACTATCAGCAGACCTCGACTCCCCTGGGTGTCGGTTTTCAGGGCGCCGTAATCTAGCTGGATCTATTCCCGACAGACTCCTATGGCGAAAATCATTTCGCGATTCGGCTCACCTCCGGCGGGCAGCACGTTTTGACGGTGCAGGACTAAGGCTGCCGGCGAGGGCGGCGAGGTCGGCAAAGTCGGCAAAGTCGACAAACGGCTGGCGACTTCTCTATTAACAACCTGACCCCAACAGATAGGTCTGAAGATCAGCCCCGAGGGTGCGGTACTGACGTGGCACTGATGGCGGATGAGCGTGCGGTCTCATAGTCCCAATTTGCGGCGCTTCCGCCATAAGGTCGACGGTTCGATGCCGAGGATGCGCGACGCCTCTTCAAAGGTGTCGGACTTGGCTAAGACTTGGCGGATGTGTTCGTTCTCGATATCGGCCAAGGAGTGCTCGCCGCCGATGCGTGGGCCGCCATTGAGCTGGCCGCGCACGCGCACGCTGAACGCGTCGGGCTCAATGGTCCGTGAAGGCCACAGCACCGTTACGCGCTGCAATTCATTGCGCAGCTCCCGAATATTTCCCGGCCAGCCATAAGACATGATCATCTGCTGGGCGGTGGGCGAGAACTCCATCGGCGGGCGGTTCGCCGCATGGCAGAAGATGCCCAGGAAATGACGTGCCAGTTCGAGCAGATCATCCGGGCGTTCGCGCAACGACGGCAAGGTAATCTCGACCACGTTCAGGCGATAGAGCAGATCTTCGCGAAAACGTCCTTCGCGGACCTGAGTTTCAAGGTCGCGATTGGTGGCAGCGACGATTCGCACATCGGCAAGTCGCGTATGCTGGTCGCCGACCCGTTCATATTTTTTCTCCTGAAGGAAGCGCAGTAATTTCGCTTGGATGGTCGGCGACAGATCGCCAAGTTCATCGAGGAACAAGGTGCCTCCGTCGGCTACTTCGACCTTGCCCTCTTGATCGCGGATCGCGCCGGTGAAGGACCCTTTGACATGGCCGAACAATTCGCTTGAGAGCAATTCATCAGTGAGGGTCGGACAATTGACGGTGACGAAGGGTTCCTTGGCGCGTCGGCTTTGGCGATGCAGGGCCTCGGCCAGGGCGCCCTTGCCAGTGCCGCTTTCGCCGCGTAAGAGCACCGGGACTTCGGAATTGGCCGCCCGCTGCACGATCGCGAGGGCGGCTTGCATCGTCGGCGTGCGCGAGGAGAGGATCAGTGATTCGCCTCTACCGTCTCTGCCGCTACTGCCGCTACTGCCGCGCTCGTACGCACTCATGCTTGCTGCTAGACGCCGTTCTTCGCCAACACGTTCCACCAGGGCGCGCAGGCGCTGGGGGTCGAGGGGTTTCTGGATGTATTCGCTGGCCCCGGCTTTCACCGCCAGGACCGCGGAATCGATCGAGCCGAAGGCAGTGACCACGATGACTTGCAAATTGGAATTGGCGGCGAGCAGTGCCGGGACCAGATCGACGCCGCTGCCGCTGCCCAGCATGAGGTCGATGAAGGCCAGGTCGTAGGCTTCACCGCGCACGCGCCCCAGGGCGCCTTCATGATTCTCGGCGGAGTCCACGCGGCAGCCGAGGAGGCGCAATGCCGAACTTAAGCTATCGCGATCGGACCGCTCATCATCGACGACGAGTACGCGCTGGGTATGGAGGACGACAGGAGCGGCGTTGATGGGGTCCATGAAGTTCTCAGCACAAAGTTGTAGTGATTAACCCCTTGCAAGTTTCGTGCCAAGCCACGCCGGTGCCGTGCACAGTGCAGGGCCAGGCTTGCCTGCGAACTCGGCCAGAGTTCTAAACGGGACGACGGGAGAAAGTGGTGTAGGACCGAAATCACGGGGAAAGACCGCAAAACCACCATCAACAGCAAAGCCGGTGGCAATGCAGCAATGCTGGCACGGTTTATGCCACGGGTCTCGATTGCGATTTTGCTCATTCCTCACTCGACATCAAGGATTACCTCATGCATAGGTCCTCATCTGAATTTCGTAGTGCGCACCAACCATGACCTGTGAGCCAGGGAGCTCCGAGCGCGAGATCGGTATGCGCTCATGAGCTGTGCATTGCTTGGGCCGACCAAGCGCCCGGCGAAGACACTACCGACGAGTGCTCGAGCGCGCTCATGACCGCCATCCCGACTTCGTCATGGCCGATCCCTCCGGCACCTCTGCGTATCCTCGTGGTCGATGACAATCCACGTGAATTCATCCTGCTTGAACAGGGATTCGCGAGCTGCGGGATCAGCTTCTCACTGCTCACTGCCACCACTGCGATCTTGGCGTTGGCTGAGATCACCATGGCTGATCGTGACGAACTGCCGCATGTGGCGGTAGTCGATATCAATATGCCGTTGGTCTCAGGTTTCGACCTCGCCACCCACCTCGTCAATCAGCATCTCCCGACGATCCTCGTCTCGGTCCAGGTCGACGTCTGGCGCAGCGAGCACGCCCGTGCGGTCGGGGCTTTAAATCTCCTCGCCAAACCCACCCATGCCGATGGCTATGATGTCTTTGCCGCGCAGATCCTGAATTTGATTCCGTATCGGGACTCGCGTTAGCAGGATACCCAGTCCTATAGGATAGAGTTCGATGCACGTTGCAGGGCAGTAAGTTCAAAAAATGGCTGCCCTGCAGTCATTATCTGGCAAAAGTATCTTCTGCCGTTGGCTCGTTTTTTGCAGTGGTGCAGACGGAGGGAGCGACCATGCCCCGTCATATCCGTGGCAAACCGGCTGAAACAATCATGCTGGTCAGCGCTCATGGTCCTCAGGTAGTCCAGGCGTGACCTCTTCCAGGCCACCGGCGCTGGGCTCCTTATCCCCGGATTCTTCTCGAGACCACGCTTCCCTGGATTCTCCTGGTCGGATCCTGATAGCTGTGAAGTCCGCTGATGCTTTCGATGTCAGCCCGCTCGCGCAGGCGGAACTGGATCCGGGATGGGTAGTTACCCGAGCTAATCAGGCCTGGTTCGAGTTGCTTGGATGCGGTGCCGGGGCGCGCTGGTTCGACTTGATCCACCCCGACGATCTTGCCGGGCAACTGACGACGATCGGAAGCCTGCAGACGGGCGGCCCGGCAGCGGCACGCTTGGCGGGGCGTATGCAGTTGGTCAATCATGGCTGGCAACGTTGCGAGTTCGTCCTGTCGACGATGCTCGTCGCCGACCAGCAGGTGAGTCTTGCCATGATCCTGCCGCAGGCAGTGGCTCAAGCCTCTGCCAGCGAGGTGATCGCTGAGGATTGCAGTCATCTGGCGGCGGCGCTCTCACATGATGTGCGGCAGCATGCGCGGCTGATCTCTGCATATGGATCGCTGCTCGCGCGCAGTGCGCTCGACCAACGCCAACAGAGCTACCTTGGAGTGGTCGCTGATCATGCCGACCGCCTCCAGCGGGTGCTTACCGCCCTGGTGCGTTGGCTACGGGTGGCCGACGAAGCGCCGCGCATCGCCACGTGTGATTTGTCGGCGGTGTGGGCCAACGTCACCGCTGGTTTGGCTGCAGATATCGTGGTCAGCGATCTACCCCTGATTCGTGCCGATCCGCAGCTGATGGCCGAGATGCTTCGTGAGTTGGCGATCAATGCGGTGCATTATCACCCCGCGCGGGCGAAGCTGGCCCTGGCGGTGACGCGTGAGGAAGATCGTTGGTTACTGTCCGTCAGTGATGACGGCAAGGGCATTCCCTGTGCCGATCGCCAACGGGTTCTGCATCCGCTATATCGACTGCACAGCTGGGAGCAGGTCCCCGGCCTGGGCATGGGGCTGACCATCGCCGCGCGCATTGCCAACCGTCATGGCGGCACTTTGACGATCACCGAGGCTCCGGGTGGTGGTTGCCGGGTCCAGGTACATCTGCCAGGGTAAAAACGCACCTGGAGGATTTCCCCAGGTGCGAAAGTTCGCTAGAATGGCAACCCATCTCAGCGCGCGTGCTTCAAGGCCGACATTCGTTGATGGGTGAGTTCTTGGGCCGGCAGCAGATCCCGCGTCACGAGCATCCGCGATTCGGCATCGATATCTTCGAGTGCATCGTAGTAATCAGCGAGTCCGATGTCCTCGCCTTGTTCGAGCGCGGAGATGACCAGGGTCTTGC
>JBILBP010000074.1:0-9312 GCA_044353645.1 Planctomycetota bacterium
CGTCGGGGTCGAAACCATACCGACGTCGATGACGATCACGCCGGCATCGACCAGGCCGCGCATGAAGGCTTGTTTCAGTGCCGGACCAGAGACCCGCATGTCGCGGCCGACGGTATAGCGCTTGCCGGACAGCTGTAATACTTGCGCTGTGGCATTGCCGATGTGGTAGGCCAGGGTTTCGTTGAGTTCTTGCGGATAAAGACCGCGGATATCATAAGCTTTGAACGGATCGGGCATAATGTTTGGCGGTAACCGGGGGGTACGGGTGAAGGTGGTAAAACCGGGATAAGACTGAGAGTTGAAAGTCCTATGGTGTAGGTTCCGAGGCCCTCGCCAACTGCCAATCTGTGGCTCGGCGGTCAACACTGGCCCATTTGATGATCGGCATACTCTCGTGCTCGCCATGAAGACCGCCCGCATCGACGTCCTCCCCGCCCTGACCAGCATCGACCTGCATCTCGTCCATGAAGCCAAGCTTCTCGGCCTCGATCTCAAGGATCTGCGTAAAAGTCGCTACTACCTCGTGCAGGGGGAATTCGATGACGCCGGCCTGGCCCGCGTGGCGCGCCTGCTGGCCGATCCCATCACCGAACGCTCGGCGCTGGTCACGCCCGCGGCCGGGGGCCGCCGAGTCATCGAGGTGCAGCGCAAGACCGGGGTCATGGACCCCGTCGAAGCCTCGGTGATTAAGGGCGCTAAGGACCTCGGCGTGTCCCTCACCCTAGTGCGCATCGGCACGCGGGTCGAGATCGCCGGCGCCACCGACGCCGACTGTCAGACCCTGGCCTGGAAGGCCCTCGCTAATCAGGCCATCGAAGAAGCCGCCATCGATCCCCGCGAGGCGGTGCGCCTCAAGGCCCCCGGTGGCCAGCTGGTGCAGAAGCGTACGGAAGTGGCCATCGATGGCCTCGACGCCGCCGGCCTGATGCAGCTCTCGCAGGACGGCTGCCTGAGCCTGACGCTCGCTGAGATGCTCGCGATCCAAGCCTATTTCCGCAAGGAACAGCGCGCTCCCAGCGATATCGAACTCGAATCCCTGGCCCAGACCTGGTCCGAGCACTGCGTGCACAAGACCCTCAAGGGCCTGGTCGAGTACACCGATCAGCACGGCACCCGGATCATCGACAACCTGCTCAAGCAGACCATCGCCCGCGCCACCAAGGAGCTCGATCGCCCGTGGTGCTTATCGGTGTTCAAAGATAATTCGGGGGTCATCGAGTTCGATGCGGCCAACGGCGTCTGCATCAAAGTCGAGACCCACAATCGCCCGTCGGCGATCGAGCCCTACGGCGGCGCCAACACCGGCCTTGGCGGCGTCATCCGCGACGTCATCGCCACCGGCCTCGGGGCCAAACCGATCTTCAATACCAACGTCTTCTGCTTCGGCGACCTCGATGCCCAGGCTGAGGCCCTGCCTCCGGGCACCATCCATCCGCGGCGCCTGATGCGCGGCGTCGTCAATGGCGTGCGCGACTACGGCAATCGCATGGGCATTCCCACGGTCAACGGCGCGATCCGCTTCGATTCACGTTACGTCGGCAATCCCCTGGTGTTCTGCGGCACCGGCGGCCTGATCCCCAAGGAGCGTATCGAGAAGGCCGCGCTCATCGGCGACCATCTGATCGTCGCTGGCGGCCGCACCGGCCGTGACGGTATTCACGGCGCAACGTTCAGCTCCGCCGAGCTCACCGACAAGTCCGAGGTGGTGTCATCCGGGGCGGTGCAGATCGGCAATGCCATCGAAGAGAAGCGCGTCATGGACACCTTGCTGCAATGCAGCGCCAAGGGTCTGTTCACCGCCGCCACCGATTGCGGCGCTGGCGGTCTGTCCTCAGCCTGCGGCGAAATCTCCGCCGAGCACGGCGCACGCATCCATCTCGATCGCGTGCTGCTGAAGTACGCCGGTCTGAGCTATCCCGAGATCTGGATCAGCGAATCGCAGGAGCGCATGGTCATGACCGTGCGCCCCGAAAACGTCGCGCAAGTGCTGGCGATCTTCGCTTCTGAGGGCGTCGAGGCCTTCGACATCGGCGACATCAGCGGTAGCAAGCGCCTGGAATTGTTCTGGCATGGCGAGCGCATGGCGGATCTCGACATGCACTTCCTGCACGACGGCGTGCCGCGCCTCAAGCGCTCCGCGGTCTTTGTGCCGCCGGTTGAGCGCGATGCGGTCTACAGCCCGCCCACGGACCTGGCGCACACCCTCTGCGCGGTGCTGGCGCGCCCGAACGTCGCGAGCAAGGAATGGGTCATCCGCCAGTACGATCACGAGGTCCAGGCGGGCTCGATCATCAAGCCGCTGGTCGGCGTGGCCCATGACGGTCCGTCGGATGCCGCGGTGGTCGCTCCCATCCCCGGCAATGATCGCGGCGTCGCCGTCGCCTGCGGCCTGAACACCAACTTCAGCGATGTCGATGCCTATCACGCTACGGCTTCCGGTATCGAGGAAGCGTTGCGCAACCTGGTGTGCGTCGGAGCCCCGATCGACAAGGTCGCGATCCTCGACAATTTCTCGTGGGCCAAGTGTACCGATCCTGCGGTCTTCGGCGCCCTGGTCCGCGCCTGCGAGGCGTGCTACGATTTCGCGATGTATTACGGCACGCCGTTCGTCAGCGGCAAGGACAGCCTGTCCAACGAATTCACCTTCGCCGGCAAGACCATCAAGATCCCGCACACCTTGCTGATCACCGCTTTGACCGTGGTTCCCGACATCAAGCGTTCGATCACCATGGATGCGAAGGTTGCCGGCGACACGGTGGTGGTCGTCGGCCTGACCCGCAATGAGATGGCTGGCAGCGAATACTTCGGCCTGCTCGGCGTCAGCGGCGGGATCGTGCCCAAGGTCGATCGCGCCCTCTCCAAGCCGATGCTCGACGCCACCGCCGCCGTCATTCACGCCGGTCTGGTCAGTGCCGCGCACGATTGCTCCGATGGCGGTCTCGGCGTGACTCTCGCCGAGATGGCCTTCGCCGGCGGTATCGGCATGGACCTCGATCTCGGCAAGGTCCCGGTCGAAGCCATCACCAGCCTCGACCGGGTGCTCTTCAGCGAATCGCAGAGCCGTATCGTGCTGACGATTCCCGCCGCCAAGCTCGCCCAGGCGCGCGCCTTGCTGGGATCGATCCCGC
The DNA here is from genome assembly GCA_044353645.1 of Planctomycetota bacterium. Lineage (GTDB taxonomy): Bacteria > Planctomycetota > UBA11346 > UBA11346 > UBA11346 > CAIUVD01. Next base: position 3,129 of record JBILBP010000074.1, read on the forward strand.
ATGCGGTGATTGGGCAGACCATCGCCGAACCGGTGCTCAAAGTGCGCGGCCAGGGGGCGGCATTCACCGCCCGCTTGAGCGACTTGAAGGCTGCCTGGCAAGGCACCCTGCGGGTCATGGAGATCTAAGTGAACGATGCGCTGTTGTGGGCCTTGGGGTCTTTCCTCCTGGCGATCAATTTCTTCTTCGTGCTTGCCGAGTTCGCCCTGGTGCGCGTCCGCGGCAGCCGTGTCGAAGAGCTGATCGATGCCGGCGACAACCGCGCCAAGATCATCCAGCGCATCCAGGCGCAGATGGATGAATACCTGTCGGTGGTCCAGGTCGGCATCACCGGCGCGACCCTGGGCATCGGCATCATCATCGAAGGCGGCATCGCCGAACCCATCGAGCATGGCCTGGCCTACCTCTTCGGCGAGACCGCGATGGTCAAGGCCATCGGCCATGGCCTGGGCTTCCTCATGGCCACCTATCTGGTGATCGTCGCCAGTGAGCTGCTGCCGAAATCCCTGGCCTTCCGCTATGCCGAGCGCTGCGCCCTGCTCACCGCCCGGCCGATGCTGTGGTGCCACCACGCGCTCTACCCGCTGCTGTGGCTGCTGACCTCGTCGGCCCAGGGCCTGCTGCGCCTCATGGGATTGCGCAAGGACACCGCCGAAACGCCGCACAGCGAGGACGAGCTGCGCATCCTCCTCGATCAGAGCCAGGAGCACGGGCTGATGAGCTTCCGCCGCCTGCTGTTCATGGAGAACATCTTCGAGTTCGGCGAGCTCACGGTCAAAGACGCCATGCGCCATCGCAGCCAGGTGCGCTGCCTGCTCGCCGACCTGCATTGGAAGGACGCCCTCGAGTTCCTCGGCACCTGGCCGTTCTCGCGCTTCCCGCTGATCGATCAGGACCCCGAGAAGCCGATCGGCTTCATCCACGTCAAGGACCTCTTCTACCAGCGCTATTTCCACCGCGCCCAGCAAGGCGATCCGATCGATCTGCGGACTCTCGTGCGGCCGCTGATGGTGGTTCCCGAAGCGAGCAATCTCGAGAGCGTGCTCGCCGAGATGCAGCGCCGGCGGTTGCAGATGGCCCTGGTGCAGAATCCCGACGGTAAGTGGACGGGGATCATCACCCTCGAAGACATCCTCGAAGAGGTTGTCGGCACCATCGGCGATGAGTTCGAAAGCGAGACCCCGATCACGCTCATTGACCATCTGACCTCCGGGCGGGTGGTGCTCGAGGTCGATGCCCCGAACCTCGCCGAGGCCCTGCGCACAGCCTTCGCCCGAGTGCCCGCTGAAGAGCTGCCGTTGGAACGCGACCTCATCATCCGCGCGGTCATGGAGCGCGAGCGCCTCGCGGGGACCTATCTTGGCAAGGGCATCGCCCTGCCGCATGCGCGCCTGCCGGGACTGGCCAAGGCGGCGTTGTTCATCGTGCGCTCTCGCCTGGGCATCGCCGTCGAGGGCAGCAGCGAACGCGCCCGGCTGCTGTTCGTGCTCCTGACTCCCGCCGGGCAGCCGCGCGTGCATCAGCGTCTCCAGGCGCGGATCGCCGGCATGCTCGAGAACAGCGTCTACGTCGAGGACCATCTGCTCGAGGCGGCGACGCCCCTGGAAGTCGTCGAGATCATCCGCACCGGTGAACAGGCGACTCTCGACTAGCATGGAATATGGCTCGGACACCCGCATCGGCAGCCACGTCCGCCTGATCCTCATGGATTGCTTCGAGACCCTGGTGCAGCTGACCGACCAGGGATACGTGGCCCGCACCGGCATCGAGCGCTTCATTCAGCATTTTTCAGGCAAACGGCAGATCCCCATCGTGGTCATCAGCGACGCCCCTGAGGCGGCGATCGTGAATGCCCTGCGTCAGGCGGGGCTGCTGACGCGGATTGCTGGGATCTATGACGCACGTGCGTCCGAACACCTTGCCGAGGGGCGTGTACGCAAGCGCCTTGATGTGCCGCTGAGCGACATGAAGAGCACTGCGGCGGCGACGGTGTTCATCGGCGACAGCCCCCTCGACGCCGACGCCGCACGCCATCATCACGTGCCGTTCATTCGCGTACCGCGCAGTGAAGACCGCACCTTCTCATTCATCCGGCTGATCGATGGTCCCAGCCGTTATCGCAGTGGCGAGTTCATCGTGCACCTCGAACAAGCCTATCGCCTCCCATGAGCCAGGTCGTGCGTCCTGCACCCAAGCATACGTTCGTCACCATGCTGATTCAGGCGCTGGGAGTCCTCATCCTCCGCCCGTGGGCGGGTCTGTGCTTCCGCAATCGTATTCGCTATGCCGCTCCGCTGACGCATCCGTGTGTCTTCGCCAGCAATCACCGCAGTTTCGCTGATCCGCCGTTCATCGCCATGTGCTCAAGCCGGCCGATCGCCTTCTTTGCGCGCGCGAATCTGTGGCGGGTTCCGGGAATCCGCCAGATGCTCAATGCCTTCTACGGTATCCCCGTGGAGCGCGAGAATCCCAGCATCAGCAGCATGAAGGGCGCCGTCGAACGCCTCCGGGCGGGAATCAGCGTGCTGGTTTTTCCGGAAGGGACGCGGACCAAGAGCGGACAGCTGGGGAAACTGCGCGATGGCCCGGCACTGTTCGCCCGCCGGGGTGGGGTGCCCCTGGTACCGGTGTATGTCCATCGCAGCGAAGCGATGTGGCCGCGTGGGGCGTTGCTTCCGCGTTTATGCGGCAAGCGGATGGAAATCCGTTTCGGCAAGCCGATCGTCGCCCCGCTCGGTCTCGAACCGCGGGCGGCCGATGCCTGGGTGACGCAGCGCCTCCATGCCTGGATGCAGCGCCAGGAGCGCGCGCTGCAGAATCCCCGTCGCCCCTGAGGTCCGTGGCGGCCGGCAAGAACGGTTGCCGGCAATAACGGTTGTCGGCAGTTTCCGGGGCAGAAAGTCTTAGGCCATGATCGCCGACCCCATCGCTTTTGAAAACCAGCGCCCCGAGTGGCAGCGCTGGCTTAACCAATTCTGCGAGAATTGGATCTTCGCCTTTCTGATCGCCATGGCCTTCCGCCATTTCGCCATCGAGGCCTTCCGTATTCCGACGGCCTCGATGGAGCCGATGCTCTACGGCGATCCCGGACTGTTCACCGGCGATCATGTAGTGGTCGACAAGATCACCGCGCCCTTCACCGGCTATCACCGTTGGGATGTCACGGTGTTCCAGTTTCCCCGGCCCGAGATCGAAGGTGCCAAAGACGCTCGGCCTGCGCTGACCGTCAATGATGAACGCCTGGATTCGCCCCTGCTGAGCCCGCTGTTCGGTCGCAACTTCGTCAAGCGGATGCTCGCCCTGCCTGGTGACACCTTCTATTTCGCGGGCGGCGATCTGCACCTCAAGCAGGCGGATGGGACCTTCGCCATCGCCCGCAAGCCGGAAAAAATTCAGGAAGCACTCTGGCAGGATATCTATAAGCATGGGGCGCAGGTCGGCTATCTGCCCTGGGAGGCGAGCAAAGGAGCGCAGGTCGAAGCCGTCGGCGAGGCGGTGAGCTTCACCCTCGCCGCGGCCGAGGCGACGGTGTCGTTCACGCAGCCGCTGCGCAACGTTTACGTCAAGCCCGGCAAGGTCCACGTCACGCGTCTACCGGCCAGAGATGCCGGGGCTACGGTCGAGGTCGCGATGACCAAGCCGCTGTTCATGGTCGGGAAAGATCAGGGTAATCTCTGGGACTTGGATTCCTGGAAGATCGCACGCATGACCGCCAATGATGATGTCAATCGACTGCCTGAGCTCAATTTCAACATGGATGAGTGGGTCGGTGATGTACGTCTGGACGGCAGGGTGCGTGCGCTGAGCGGAACGGTCGTGTTCCATCTCAGTCAAGGTCAAGCCCCCCAGGGTCATGATTACGCTTTGGAATTGACGCCTGCAGCTTGGCGTCTGAGCGGTGACGGGGTGGTGCTCGCCCAGGGCGAGGCCGCCACCGTCGGTAAGAAGCTGCAGTTCACCCATCTCGATGGCCAGGTCGTGGTCGCCCTCGACGGCCAGGAGCTGGCGCGCAAGGATGTGCCGGAGGTCGATCCCACCGTGCAGCGCTTGCGACTCTGGCTGAACGGTAGCGGTACCGTGACCTTGGACACTCCGCTCCTGCAGCGTGACCTGCATTACTGTGCAAACGGTATCCTCGAGGATAACTCGCGTCAGTGGCGCGAAGCAGAGGCGGGAAAGAACGATGAGAATCAGCTCAGAGCCGACAAGGCTGCGGAAAATCAACGCCAGATCGCCTTGGTGCGCACTCAGATGCGGGGTGGGAAGCTGACGTCTAAACAGGTGACCGAGCGCTGGGGCTACAGTCCGGAAACCGCCATAACTGTTCCGCCCGATTGCTACCTGCTCATGGGCGACAATAGTCCCTTCAGCTGGGATGGCAGATCCTGGGGCTATGTGCCGGGCACTAACCTGCGCGGCCGGGTGTTCGCGGTGATGTTTCCGCCCCAGCGCTGGAAGTTCGTGCGGTGAACAGTGGGCTTTTCTGGACCTCGCCTATGGCTGCAGGTAACGGTCGAAAGTTCAACTTTTTGACAGGTTTTCCACCGTGCAAATCGCATCTCCGGTCAATCCACCGGTTGCTTAGATGTCCGTAAAGAGCCTGTCAAAATTCGGTTAATAACTTTGTAAATCCTATATTTGCAAATGTTTATAAACCATCTAGAGGATCTGTAGCAAGCTCTTTCGTACTCGCATGTGGATTGCGACTGACTCGTAAGCCACCCGTTATTCACCATCTCATCTGCGACTTGAGGTTGTTATGTTTGCTGTCAAGGGGCTGTCCAAATCTTTTGGCGCACGGCAGGTCGTTTGCGGTTTCAACCTCGCGGTCGGACCCGGGGAAGTGGTCGGCTTGCTGGGCGCCAACGGGGCGGGAAAGAGCACCACCTTCCGCATGGTGGTGGGTCTGCACACCGTCGACGCCGGCAGCATCACCTTCCTCGACCGCGACATCACCAGCCTGCCGATGCATGAGCGCGCGCGCATGGGCCTGGGCTACCTCGCCCAGGAACCAACGATCTTCGCCAGCCTGACGGTGGCCGACAACATCCGCATCATCCTTGAAGAATATTATCCCCAGGCGCAGATCGCTGCCCGGCTCGATTCCCTGCTCGGCGAACTGGGCTTGGCGCACTTGCGTGACAGTCGCGCGAGCGGCCTGTCGGGCGGTGAGCGACGGCGTCTGGAAATCACCCGCTCGCTGGTGGTCGAGCCGAAGCTGCTGTTCTTCGACGAGCCGTTTGCCGGCGTCGATCCGAAAAGCCGCGGCGATATCGGGGTGATCATCGCCACGCTCAAGGCCCGCGGCGTCGCCGTGCTGATTACCGATCACCACGCCGAGACCATCCTTTCGCTGGTCGATCGCCTCTATGTGATGAAGGCTGGCAGCAATTTCGCCGAAGGCACGCCGGCGGCGATCGTCGCCGATCCCGCCGTACGTCGCGAATACCTCGGCGAGGATTTTGCCTGGCAGCCGGCGGCGGTCGCGAACTGAATCGGCGATGACCATTCCGCTGCAACGTTTTCAGGCCATTGTCGGACCGAGCGTGCGTCTGCGCGATGCCTTGCTGGCCGAGGTCCTGGCGGACTGGACGGGGCCGGTGCAGCGCCTTATCGAACCGGCGGAATTGGCCACCTTGCTCTTGGACCTCGATACCCCGTCGCTGTTCGGCGACAGCGCCCTGTTGGTTATACGCGCCGATCAGAACTTCGTCGTCAAGCATGCCGAGGCTCTTCTCGCCCAACTCGCCCGCCCGATCAGCGCCGGGGCGCTGGTGCTGGTGACGCCCAAGCTCGATCAGCGCTCGGCCTTGGCCAAGGCCCTGGTCAAGGCCAAGGCCCTGCATCTCGCCGATGTCCCGGATACCAAGGTCATCGTCGAGTGGCTGGCCGGTAGAATCGCGGATCATCGGCAGGGGGCCGACGATCCGCGGGCGATCGCCTTGTCGTTGATCGAGCACGTCGGCAACGACGCCGATGGCCTGCTGGGAGCGATCGAAGTCCTCGCGATCTATGCCGGCGAAGGGGCCTTGACGCGGGCTGGCGCGGAAGCCCTGCTGTCGGGTACCGCCGAACGGCCGGTGTTTGACCTCACCGGGGCGTTCTTCGAGGGCAAGTCCAAGCGGGCTCTGGAGCTGCTTCATGCCGGTAATGGAGCCGAACCGGAACTGGTCCTGGCGGCGCT
>JBILBP010000385.1:0-2715 GCA_044353645.1 Planctomycetota bacterium
CCGCCTGCGCGATCGCCGTGCCGGTGGCCAGCGCCAGTGCCGGCGACCTCGCCCTCTATGTCGATTGCGCGATCCGCGCCGGTGATGCGCGGCTGGCCACGACCCTGGTGACCCAGGGCATCACGCGCTTCCCTGCTGAGGCCGTCTTCCGCCGCCAGGAACTGACGCTGCTGGTCAACGCCGAGTGCTGGGGCGAGGCGCGCGTGGCCTTGCAGTCGCTGCTCGCCACCTCACCGACCGATGGCGATCTGTGGCGCTCATTGGCTGGCGCCGAAAGCCGCGCCGGCGACGCCTTGGGTGCGCGCATCGCTCTCGAAGCCGCCCTTCTGCTGCGTCCGGAGGACCGCGCCCTGCGTCAGGCTCTGGCCGAGCTGCAGCTGGCGGCGAACCAGGCGCCAGCGGCCTACGCGACTATTCGCTCGCTGGCGGTCGAAGAGCTTGCCAAAGCCGCGACCGCGGCCACCAAGGCTGCGAACAGTGCCGACCCCCGGCTGATGGAGTTCGCCGCCCGCGTCGCCTTGGAAGCCGATTGCGGCGATGACGCCCGCCAGTGGTTGCAGGCGATCCCGGAGGACCAGCGCAGTCGCAGCGGCCACCTGCTCGCCGCGCGACTTGCCGCGCAAGCCAACGATCTGGCCGCCGCCGACAGCGCCCTCCGGCTGATCCTTGGACAAGGCGAGGCTGATCCGGCGGTGGTCGCCTGGGCCGGCTCGATCGCCGAGCAGCGCAACGACCTCGACCTCGCCGAGGCCCTCTATCGCCAAGCCGACGCCCACGGCGCGAGCCTCGCCAGCCTGCGCCTAGTGGTGCTCCTGCACCGTCTCGGTCGCATCGACGAAGCCCGCAACCTGCTCGCTACCTATCGCCAAGCCCAACCCAACGACGCCCAGGCCGTGGTCATCGAACGCATTATCAACGCTCAATAATCCCGGCCTCGACCAGAGATTGATCGCCAGAAAAAAGGCCTGCGAAAGCAGCAGATCGTGACATCGGCTGGGCAGCTCTTGCTCGCAATCTCTGGGCTGTTCTTCGACGAGAACACGTGGTCGCCAGCCAACTCGCACAAGCGAGATGTCTACTGAGCCTGGAGGCGCAGCTTGGTCTGGGCGGTGAAATAATTGATCGCCATGGCATCGTCCTCGACGATCAGGAAGAGCGTCGAAAGCCCAAGGATCTCGATCAATTTCAGGATCTTTTCCGGGGGCTTGATGAGCAGAACCTGCCCGCCGGTGGTGTTCGATGCCTGGAAGAAATCAACCACGGTGCCGATCGCCGACGAGGACATAAAGGTGCACTTGCTCAGGTCCACCACCGCCTGCTGGCCAGGAAAATCCCTGAAGATGTCGTGGATCCGCTGAGAGAATTCGTTAGGAATGGGCTGCAGCAAGGTCCCCGTCAGGCGCAGGAACAGCACGCCGGTGACGACCTCCAATCGTGTCGTGTAACGTAGATCCTGAGGCAAGACGCATTTGCCCAACATGGAGTCGACTTCGCTCTGGCTGAGTTCCTTGGTCATGAAGAACTATACCCGAGAATAAGCCCGTTCGCTGCTTATTTTCCGAAGAGGATGAGCTGACGTAAATGATGAAAATAGTACGAAGTTCATTTTAGCAGATGCCTTCGAAGAGCGCCGTCGACAGGTAGCGTTCACCGGCATCGGGGAGGACGGTGACGATGGTCTTGCCGGCGAAGACCGGATCATGGGCGAGGCGCAGGGCGCCGACCACCGCCGCACCGCAGCTGATGCCGCAGAGGATGCCTTCCTCCTTGGCCAGGCGACGGGCCATTTCGATGGCTTCTTCATTGGAGACCGGCTCGACACGGTCGACCAGCGACAGATCGAGATTGCCGGGGATGAAGTTAGCCCCGATGCCCTGGATCTTGTGACCCGAGGGCTTCAGCGGCTGGCCGGCGCGGGTCTGGGTGATCAGCGGGCTGACGCTGGGCTCGACCGCCACCGTCAGGATCTTCTTGCCCTTGGTGTGCTTGATGAAGCGCGACACGCCGGTGAGCGTGCCACCGGTGCCGACGCCGGCGACGAAGACATCGATGTCGCCGTTGGTGTCGTCCCAGATTTCTGGGCCGGTGGTGGCTTCGTGGATTGCAGGATTGGCCGGATTGTTGAACTGCTGGGGCATGAAGTAGCGCGCCGGATCTGATTTCTGGATCTCCTCGGCCTTGCGCACGGCCCCCGCCATGCCTTCGGGGCCGGGAGTCAGGACGAGCGTCGCACCGAGCATCGCCAGCACCCGGCGGCGTTCGATCGACATCGTCTCGGGCATGGTCAGGGTCAGCTTGTAACCGCGGGCGGCGGCGACGAAGGCCAGGGCGATGCCGGTATTGCCTGAGGTCGGCTCGATGATCTCGACGCCGGCCCTTAATACGCCGCGCTTCTCCGCGTCCCAGATCATCGCCGCGCCGATGCGGCATTTCACCGAGTAGGCGGGGTTGCGGCCTTCGATCTTGACCAGCAGGCGGGCACCCGCACCGGCGGTGACGCGATTGAGCTGCACCAGCGGAGTGCGGCCGATGGATTGACTGTTGTCAGCGTAGATGGGCATGATGGATCTCGGATGAAAAGGTTACGATTAGATCGCGTACTCGGGCTGCTTGCCGGCCCCATAGCGGGCGAAACGAGCGTAGCCGAGATAGAGGATGGTGCCAAGCGTGATCGCCAGGCGTTGGCGTTCGGCATGGAGGATGACGACTTCAACT
>JBILBP010000386.1:0-2713 GCA_044353645.1 Planctomycetota bacterium
GTCATTCGGATAATTTCAAATTTCTTAGCCGAACAGCATTGGGTGTGTCCCCTCAACGCCGGCCAACCCTGAGCCGTTTCCGGTTATCCCCGAGCTAGACACTAGCGGTCGAATTGCTGAATTTGGCCATCTTGGCTGATGATGAGGAGGCGGTCCTGGAGGATCGCCGCACTCAGGAACTCAGACTTGCCCGAGAGGTGGAAACCGCGTGGGCCGAAAACGGTCAAGCCGGTTCCGGTGGGGATCACGGCGTGGCCTTGCCAGACCAGCGGCGTGCCCGTGACTTTCTCTTCGAGGCGACCGACTTCGTCCCAGGCGCGATCGCCGGTGGTAGCGCGCACCAGCACGCGATTGCCGGGGGTGATGATCAGATTGGCAGCACCATCGCTGACGATCTGCGGCAAGGCCGTGCGCGTCAAAATTTCGCCGTCGTACTCGATGAGCTCGGAGGCAGTGTAGCCGGCAACCCCGGTGGCCGTGGTCCAGGCGGCAACCAGCGGCACACCCACCAGCTCATTGCTGAGCACCTTACCGTCATCGGCCTGCAAACGCTCGATGGTACCGTCCTTGCGGACCGCCAGGACCGTGTCGCCAATGACCTTCGGACCACACAGGAACGCGGCGCCCGACGGACCCTTCCAGGTTTTCTGGGCATCGTGGTCGTCAGTGGCATGGATCACACCATCCAAACCGGCGATCAGCAGCATCCGCCGATCGACGATCAAGCTGCTGCGATGCAGGGCGAGAGGAAAGTCGGTGCGCCCCGACAAGGGCATGCGACGGACCGTCGGAGTGCTATCCAGGTCACTGACCACTAGGGCCAGATTGTCACGGGTCGCCAGCAGCAGCTCGGCGCCATCGCTGATTGCTCCAGCGTACAGCGGACTATCGACGGCATCTACCGCGAAAGGCACCATGGTGGTCCTGCCCTGCTGATCGATCACGCCCAGGGCGCTGCGGCTCGCGACCACCACCCGTTCACCGATGGCGACGGGGTGATTGGTCACCAAGCTAGCAAGATTGGCGGTGATCGTGGGATGACGCTGCAAGCGCACCAACAGGCGCCAACCGGCCTCGGCCTGGGCTCCGCTGGCGATCGCCGAGACATACCCTGGAGCTCGCAGCTCAACCTGGTAATCGACGCGTTCGGCAGCGCTGATCTCGAGCATCAAGGGCGTAACACCGATCTGCTTATCATCATGCCAGATCTCGGCGCCAGCCGGCAGGCTCGCCAACGAGAGAGGCAGATACTTAAGACCCATCTCGCGGGCCAAGTTGGTGGTCGCGGCGATATCACCTTTGGTCATGGCAGCCTTCAGCTGGTCCTTGAGTGCGCCGCGCCGCGCTAGGCGGGCCTTGAACTCCTCGATCTCCTGAACAGCGGTGGCTCGGGCGAGGGTCGCGCGCAATTCATTGCGATTGAGCAGCTCGTCGAGCACGTTCACGGCCTCATCGAGTTTGCTATCGCGACCCAACGACCGCGCATTATCGAGGGCGGTGGCGGCGACCTTCTCCAGTCCGCGGAGCTTTTCGATACGCGCCTTGAGGCCCTCGTACAGGAAGGGATCCAAGCCCGGCTGCTCGAGCAGGACGCCTACCTGCGTGGCCTGCACGTCGGGAGCCTGAGTACTGGATATCTTGGCCACCGCCAGCAACAACGCGACGCAGGCGTCGGCCTTGGGGCCGACGCCGGTCACGGACGATTTCGTCAGCGCTTTCGCCTGCTCAATCGCGATCGCGAGCTTCTCCGGCCGATCGAAGGCGACGAGACCTTCAGCCGATGATTGGTGCAGGCCGTCAATGGTCTTGTGGATCTCTTCAATACGGTTCTGCAAGCCCGTCAATTCGCTCGCCAAGGACGTACCTTCGAGTTGGACGACCAGGCCGAGGCGGTCGATCTCGCCCACCGCCGCCGCACTCGCTCCGTGATCGATCATCGCCTTGATCGATCGCAGCTGCTCCTGCACACGGAGCTCCTGGCGTTTGAGGTCAGCTTCGATCAGCGGCAACTGCTCAAGCATGCGCGGCGACGGTTCGGAATCGCGGACGCGCGCCAGGGCCGTGACGCGTTTGCCATGGAGAGCGGTATTGGAATTGGCCAACTCCAATTGTCCGATGCGCCAGCGATCGACGGCATCGATGGCTAGGGACTGCTCGCGGACGATCAGACCAGCCGCCGCGATCAGCGCCAAAGCGGCTTTGGGATTGTTCTCTTCGAGCGGCTCAGCGACGCGATCAGCGAGCTCGCGGGCCCGCAGCTGCGAGATCGCCTGATTGCGTGCCAGCCGGCTGCGCAGGGCGTCGATCTTCTCATCCGTCGGTAGCAGCGAGAGGCGCGTACCGGCCTCCTGATGGCTGCCGTCGTTAGAGAGCTTCTCGATGGCCGCAAGTTCGGCAGCGATGGCAGCCTTGAACCGGCCTTCCATCTCATCGACGCGCTGCTGGGCGCTGAGATCCTTGCCCGCCTTGAAGCGGGCATCGTCGAGCTGTTCCCGGGCATTGGCCCATTCGGACTTGCTGAGAGCATCGTCAAGGCGCTGGCTGGCCTGCGCGAATTCACGCTGCCGGGCGTTGTACTGGTACACTAGCACACAGAGGATGCTCAAGATCACCAGCACCAACGATAGGACCACGGTTCTGAAACTGCTGCGCGGTTCTTCGATGGTCTGGCGATAGGGCGTGAACTCGCGCATCGTCGGCGTCGCTTGGCGGA
>JBILBP010000075.1:0-9300 GCA_044353645.1 Planctomycetota bacterium
AGACCTGGACCACCGGCGGATTGGCGGTGACACCGTTGAAGAAGCTGAACGGCGCGAGATTGAGGACCCCAGCCGCACTCAGGCTCGTGATCCACGCGATCGGGCGCGGTACGATGCTGTTGATCAAAAGGCGATACCGCTCGACCGGCGTCAAGGTAAGCGGATCAAGACTCATGCTCCAGGCACTTTCGCCGCGACTTTGAGGACGTAGATGGTCATCACCGCCGGTTGTTCTCCTCCGCGGACCTCGATGACCAGCAGGCGCAGGCCGTCATGGCTCCATAAGGCGCCGCTGCCGCTGGCGCTGAGCAGACGCTCCTTGGCCTGCGGCTCGCGCAGCGACACCAGACGTACGCCATTGGCGGCGTCGGAAACCGCTACCAGCGGCTCATGCGGATGGGGGTTGGGATTGCGCGCATCCTTGGCGACCAGCCGCGGGGTTGCGCCGCTGCCGGCGATGTACATCACATCGGTACCTTCCGACCACCACTGCGATACGCCGGGTTTTCCTCGCAGGGCGGTATAGACCACACCTCCGTCGGCGGTCCAGCGTGCTTCGCAGCCACCGGGAATCTCCGAGATCTGGCCGGGACTCCAACGGATGAACAAACGGCCACGCGGATCCTTGCCGGTCCAGCGATCGGCTTCGAACACGGGGGTTTCCTGCCAGCAGATGCCGGGGCCATGGCGCTGCGGCTCGGCATAGAATCCCTCACCGGCGTCGTGGCGATGGCCGTCACGATCGAACATCAGCATCTGATCTTCGGCCTGGGCATGGATGACCTTGTCGCCGATGCGCGGACGGAAACCGCTGGGCGAAAAGATGATGTTTTCAACCGTCGACTTGAGCCCGGAATCGGTCACGGCGACGATCGTCAGGCCATCGGTCGACGGCACCACGCGACCATCAGCGACCGAGGATACATTGCGTTGCGGTCCGAAAATAAACTGGTCCTTGTTGATCCATTGCGGGTAGAAGGTCGGCCGATTCTCGAGTGACGAGAAGTACTCCTGTCGGCCCTGCCCTTCCTGGAGCAACCCGAAGCCGCCCAGCGAACGCACCGCGATCATGTAGGTCTCGGGGTTCCAAGCCGGCTGCGGATCGCTCACCGTGCTGCTGAACTGGTAGGTGCGGATCACCGAAACACCGGTGGGGTCGAGCACCGCCCGCGGGGCGCTGCAACCACTCTCGACGAGCATTATGGCGACAACCGCAGCCACCGCGGAGGCGATTCTCCACAACTGGCTGATTCCACCCAGAAACTTCGGAAGAGACATGCTATTTTGCTCCGGATGATTTTTCAGATGACGATGTTGGGCTCGCGACTGTGCCGGTGGCGAGCCAGGCGCTCACGCTGACCAGCTCGCCCCCCTGCGCGTCGAGCAGCTTGGCGAGGCGACCGTTGGCATCAGCCACCACCCGCCACGTGTCCTGGCCGCAGGTGACGAGCGGCCCGTGCCACGACAGCATCGTGGTCGGTGCGTCTCCGAAGAGATCGACACAGGGTAATGAGGCCGTGCTTTCGGCCTGCCAGAGCAGGGCCAGCAAGAGCGGGGCAAGACTACGATCCCAACCGCGCTCGACGCTAAACTTTTTTTCGTCGACGATGATGTTGGTATCGTCCGAGGTCGTACGATCGCGACCGACGATATACATGCCGGTAGCCGGCTGCATCTGGCTGCTGCTGCCACGGTCGTTCCAGGCCATCAGCCGCGAACGCGGATCGAGCAGGACGAATGGCGTATCGGAGAGATGCGTGCCACCCAGGGCCGCCGGCGGCGGCGGTGTATACACCACCTGCAGGATGCGATTGCGGCCATAGACCGGATCGGTGGGAAGCAGGCGTAGCCAAAAGCGAGCAGCAACATCTTGACCACGCAGCTTGGCCTTGCCGTGCACTTCCCAGGTACCTGATGGCAGCGCCGGGCTGAGATCTTCGGCGGCGAGCATCCGACCTGGGCAGGCAAACATCAGCAGCAGTCCGAATAACAGTGAGGTTGGATGCATCAGGTACCTCCTCGGCGCCAGGCATAGAATCCGCCGAGCAGGCCGATGCCAATGAGCACCGAGCCGAATGGCAGACGATTGGCAGGTACGGCGGCAGTTTCATCGAGAATGAACGCGGTCCCCACGGGATCGTTGGCTTTGAAGAACACCGTACGCAGGCGACGTGACGGAGCATCGGCATCGAGCAGTAAACGGGTCAAGGGATCGAGTCGGGCCGGCTCGATGAGCGGATCTTCCATCACACGGAAATAGGCATCCCCGATCTGCCAGCCCAGGGACATTTGACGCTGGGACTTCTGCGGATCGCGCGGCAGGTCGTATTCATAGGCGATCGAGAGCCGCACCCGGCCATCGGCGAGAGTCTCGGGAATGACATCGAGGATGCGTGCCGTGGCGCGTTCGAACTGCCAATAGCCACGGACCTGCGGCCAGGCGAAAAGCGCACCGCTGAGGGTGGTGATCAGGACCAGGGCGATGATCGCCAATCGCGGCATGGACTAGAATTCCCCGGAAAGCAGGCACGCCTTACCCGATTCATCATTGATCGGGCAACGGTCGGGAATGTCCCGGGCGGTGAATTCACCGAGGTCCGCGCGGATGCGCAGGCCAACGGCGACTCGCGTCGGCAGCGGCAGTTTGCCATGCTCGAGCAGACACGTCTGATGCAAACCGGCCCACAGATCTTGATGCTTGCCGGGGACCGCAAGGCCGAGGTTGCGGGTCCAGCCGTGTTCGAACAGGCCGTGCCGCAGCCGCGCGAAGGTCCGCGCTTCGATAACCTGCTTCTTCCATTCGAGGGTCAGCGGCCGTTGACAGAGGAACCAGGTCAGCAGTTTTCCCAAGCGTTGATCATCGAGGCCGCCCCAATAACAGACTTCGTTATCGATGACCTCGACCCACGGCTGGCCTTTGGCTTCCGCCCAGGCGATCAGCGAACGGCCCGACAGAGGCGCACCGTCGACGGCGGGAGCGGCGGCGAAGACCAGCGAGCCGTTGGCCAGACCCTCGGTCTGGACCACCATCTGCGTGGCCAGCATTTGCCCCAGCGAGACCGCTTGCGGAGCGCCCGAACGGAAGCCCTCGAGCTGGGGTTGCGCGCCTTCGGCGAATAGCCAGCCGCTGCCCAGACCCATGGCCTCGGCAACGCGCATCGCCGAAAAGGTGCTCATGTGGGATACGCCGACCACGCGCGTCCCGGAACGGGCATGGGCCGGGTAACCGGTAAGGGACATCGACCAATTTTGTGTGGCCATGAGGTTGATCGTTTGGCTGGCGGTGGAAAACGGAATCGGAATGGGTCAGGAGGCACGTCCAGCGGGACTTCGCCAGCCATGGTTGAAGACCCACTGGCAATGCAACCCTAAGCAGGGTCGTTTCAGCACCCTGCACGGAAAGTGCGCCACCTGCTGGCGAGGAGCCTATCGGAGATAGGCTGCCAAAATCAGTGTCCGCTCAGGATCTCGACCCCGCCCATGGCGGTGCGCACGGCGGCGCACAATTCGCGGGCCTGGTCGGCGGTCGGGGCTTCGGCAATGACCCGACTCATCGGCTCGGTGCCGCTGGCGCGCAGATGCACCCAGCGATCGGGCCAGACCAGCTTGAGGCCGTCGATGACGATCACCTCGGCCCCCTGCGCCAGCGGGTGCTCACGTACGATGGCGATGGCCCGGGTGACCCCGGCGCGATCGAGACCGACCTTCTCTTTGTGGATGGCATAGCGGGGAATGCTATTGACCACCTCCGACAACGGCTGCTTGGCGCGGGCGAGGTACTCGAGGACCAGGGCCATGCCGATCTGGCTATCGCGACCCCAGACCACGCGCGGATCGATGATTCCGCCATTGCCTTCGCCGCCGATCACCGCCCGCTCGAGCTGCATCGAGCCGACCACGTGCGCCTCGCCGACCTTGGCGCGCACCACGCGCGCGCCGAAACGCGCCGCGACGTCTTCGAGCATGCGGCTGGTCGAGAGATTGGTGCAGACCACGAGATTCGTGGTGCCGGCGAGGTGCTCGGCGGCAAGACGGGCGGCGGCGCAGAGGACTAGGGTATACTCCTCGCCCAGGTAGGTCCCACGATCATCGATGACCGCCAGGCGATCGGCATCGGGATCCTGGACGAAGCCGATGTCGGCATCCATCGCCCGCACCACTCCTCCGAGATGACGGACATTGGCTGCCGTCGGCTCGGGATCGCGGGGAAACAGCTGATCCGGACGGGTATACAGCGGCACCACGCGGCAGCCGAGGGCGGCGAGCAGTTTTGGACCGATCGCCGAACCAGCACCGTTCACGCTATCGAGGACGACCGTGAGCTGGGCGCGGCGGATCAGATCAACATCGACGACGCGCAAGACCCGCTGCAGATGCACCTCGATGGCGGTATCGATGGTACGGTAGCCGCCGCATCCCGCGTAACCTTGCCAGTTCGGGGCCAGAGCATAAGCGGCAAGGACCCGATCAAGCTGAGCCTGGTCGACATTGCGTCCCTCGCCGGTGAATAATTTCAGCGCATTCCATTGCGCCGGATTATGCGAGGCGCTGATCTGGATGCCGCCTTGGGCCTGCAGCTCGGTAATCATGATCGGCACCGTCGGCGTGGGCACCATTCCGATATCAACCACACGACAACCCACCGCTCGCAGCCCAGCCGCCACCGCCTGCGCAACCAAAGCTCCAGTAGGACGGCTATCACGGCCGAGCACCACCGTTCCGCCGGGGGCGATGGCGGTCCCATAAGCTGCCGCCAGACGCAGCAATTCATCGATATTCAGCGTCTCGCCGATGATTCCGCGAATGCCGGAGACGCTGACCACACAGCGCAAAGGAGCAAGACTGGGGAGGTTACTCATAGGGTAAGCAGCCGATGGCCTGAGCAGCCATTTGCAAGGGCACGGTGACTGTGACAATTGCTTTGTCGCACAGGGTCAGTCGAAACTCTATGTCAACCACCACCCATCGGCCGAGACCTCACTCGCGCACCTGCCCGATGTGCGGAGCGGTGGTGGTTGTGCCATGGCCACGGCTCTGCCCGGCCTGCGCAGCGCCGCTGGGAACGGCCGCCTCAGCGAACGAGTTTAGAGGGCCGACCAAGCTCGAAAAACAGGTCAAGAGCAATCCCGAGACCGTCACCATCCAGGTCGGCCATCAGGATTCGGTGGTCTACCTGCCTGATGATTCACCTTCGCGTGCGGCGGAGGTGCCGGCGACGGTGGTCGGTCCGAAGGCCAGTCTCAGTCATGTGGGCATGAAGGGCGGCGTCACCCTCGAGCATCCCTCGGCGGCGCTCGAACGCATCGCCACCGGCAGCACCACCACTCTGCCGACGCAAAAGGTGCGCTCCGGCACCGGCTCGGTGGCGGTGGGCGGAGCCACCGTCGATGAGCTGCTCACGCAGCGCCCCGGCGAGGAGAAATACGTCGTCGCCGGCGAGATCGCGCGCGGCGGCATGGGGGTGATCCTGCGCGCCGTTGATCGCGACATCCGCCGCGATGTGGCCATGAAGATCCTGCTCACCGATCAGCAGGATCATTCGCGTCAGCGCTTCGTCGAGGAAGCCCAGATCGCCGGCCAGCTTGAACATCCCAACATCGTGCCGGTGCATGATCTGGGGGTCGATACCGATGGCCGGCTGTTCTTCACCATGAAGTTGGTGAAGGGCAAATCCCTGGCCGAGATCCTCGACCAGCAGCGTACGCCGGCGGTGGCGGCGGTGGTCCAGGCGGACCCCACGGCGGTCCCCGAACACGGCCTAACGAGGATGCTGGGGATCTATCTATCGGTGCTCAATGCCATTGCCTTCGCCCATGATCGCGGCGTCATCCATCGCGATCTCAAGCCCGCGAATCTGATGGTTGGCGATTTCGGCGAAGTGCTGGTGATGGATTGGGGTCTGGCGAAAGTCTCCGTCGGCCGCACCGGCAGCGCCAAGCAATGGACGCATCAGCACGTCCGCGCCACCAACCTCGGCCAGCTCGCCGCCGGCAAGGGCGTCGGACGCAAGGCCCTGGTGATGCCCGACCCGCATCGGCCCCTGGCCACCGACGAACGCCTGAAGGTGCTGGTCGAAGGCTTCGCCTCGCAAGACGGTGAGGTCGATGGCAAGCTGATCGAAGGCACCCCCGCGTACATGGCTCCGGAACAGGCGCGGGGCGCCCTCAGCGAGATCGATGAACGCTCCGATATCTACAGCCTAGGGGCGATCCTCTACGAACTGCTCACGCTCTCGCCGCCGGTGCGCGGACGTCAGGTGCGGACGATCCTCGACGACGTCATCGCCGGACGCATCCTTGCGCCGCAGAGCCGCGCTCCTGAGCGCTCGATTCCCCCAGAGCTTTCAGCGATCGCCTTGAAAGCCCTCGCCCGCGATAAGGCCAACCGCTATCCGAGCGTCCTGGCGCTGCGTTCCGATATCGAGCTCTACCTCGATGATCGCCAGGTGAGCGCCAAGGAGGACTCGACCTGGGAAGCCCTGGTGAAGCTCATGCGCCGCAACCAGGAAGTCGTGACGGCGATCATCGTCTGCGTGCTCATCGTCGTAGTCGTGACCATTTTCCTCTTCAATGCCATCCTCAAAGAGCGCCACAAATACCAGCAATCGGCGCGCGTCGCCGAGACCCGCTTGGACGCACTGAAAACCGAACAGGGACGGCGGGCAGCCGACCAGCGGCGGGCGGCCCCGGCGCTGGTCGCCAAGGCGAAGCGGGCGGTTGATCTCAAGGATTTCCCCGAGGCTCAGGCCGATGTCGACCTCGCTATCCAATATGATCCGGCTCTCCCCGAGGCCCGGCTGCTGGCGGCGCAGCTGGCCATTCGCGAACAGGACTGGACCGCCGCCGCCATCGCGCTCTCGGCGTATGTGCAGGGCAAGCCCGACGACGCCGATGGCAAGCTGATGCTCGGTCTGGTGCGCCGGGCCGGACAGCCCAACGACGACCACGTCCATCGCCAGGTCGACGGCCCGGGAGGCGAACGCTCCAGCGAACGCCTGACGGCGATTGCCGATGCCCTGGTCCGCCAAGGCGCCTACACCATTGCCGAAAGCCTCTATCAATCCGGCCGCGAATTGATGCTGATGTACCGCGTGCGTCTGGAAAAGCAGTGGCCTGGCTCTACCAAGAGCGGCTTCAGCGCCGACAAGGATGGCAAATTGACCATCACCGGTCTGGCCGGCCGCGGTGATGTCTACGACCTGTCCGCGCTCGAAGGGCTGCCCATCGCCTACTTGTCCCTGGCGCATACCAAGGCCCTCGACATCACGCCGTTGAAGCGCATGCCGCTGATCAGTCTCGATCTCACCGACACCCCGGTACGCAATCTCGAACCCCTCGCCGGCCTACCGCTGACCGTTCTCCGTCTGGCCAATACGCGGGTGGTCGATCTGAGCTCTCTCGCGACCCTTCCACTCGAGGAGCTCGACCTGACCGATACCGCCGTCGCCGACCTCAACGCCCTCGAGCGTCTGCCGCTGACGACCTTGGGCATCGCGCGCACCCGCGTCCAGGACCTCGCGGTGCTGGTGGGCATGCCCCTCACCACGCTGTCGATGGCCGGCACGCGGGTGCAGGACCTGGTCCCGTTGAAAGGCCTGAAATTGGCTGAGCTCGATGCCACCGGCACTCTGGTGGCGGACCTCGCCCCCCTGCGCGGCATGCGTCTGACCTCGTTGCGCCTCGCAGGCACGCGCGTCACCGACCTCAGGCCGTTGAAAGGGATGCCCTTGAACGAACTGACCATCACCGGCACCACTATTGCCGATCTCGAACCACTCAAAGGCATGGCCCTGACGCGACTTGATCTCAGCAGCCTGCCGGTGACCGATCTCTCGCCGCTGATCGGCATGCCCCTGACGCGGCTGGATCTGTGGCGCAGTCCCCTGACCTCGATCGCGACCTTGCAGGGCGCGCAGCTCTCGGTGCTGAACTTGGCTGATAGTCGGGTCTCCGATCTCAGTCCGCTCAAGGGCATGCCGCTGGCGACCCTCGATCTGACCAATACCCCGGTGACTGATCTGAAGCCGCTAGTGGGCACGCCGCTGACGAGCCTCATCCTCGATGGAACGGCCATCGCGGACATCGGTCCCTTGCGATTATTGCCGCTTAAAGAGCTGCGTATGGCCGGCACGCGCATCACCGATGTGCGTCCGTTGAGCGATGCGCAAGGGGCAGGCCATAGCCTTGAACGACTGATTCTACCGCCCAAAATCGAACGTGGCTTAGATGGACTACGGCGCCTGACCTCGTTGCAGAGGATCGGCGAGCGCTGGGAAGGTTCCTGGGACAAGGCCACTGCTGCCGCCGATTTCTGGCGTCTACAAGCTACCGGGCCGGTCAGGCCCGCCCCTTGATCGGATTTTTCCCGTCCCATAAAATCTCTTCGACAATCCCGCTCCGCGGGCCGACAGGTGCCCCCGCCGAGAGTGTGGAGGATCGTCCTTTAGGCCGATGCGTGGTGGTGTAGTCGACTATTGGCTACCAGACCTCCAGCGAAAAGCACATGTCCAAGACCCCTAACAAGCCCATCACCGCCAAGACCGACAAGACCGAAAAGCCTGCCAAGGTCGACATCGCCGAAAAAACCGTGACCGCGGTGGCCAAAGCGGCGTCAAAGACCGCTTTACAAGCCTTGACTCCGAAAGCTTCTCCAGCCAAGGCTTCCCCGGCCAAACAAGCGGGCAAAGAAGCGGGCAAAGAAGCGGGCAAAGAAGCGGGCAAAGACGTAAAAGCCAAAGAAGTCAAAGTCACTAAAGAACTGAAGACCAAGGCCCCAGCTTCGGCCAAGGCCCCGGCGACGCCGAAAAAAGCTGAAACCAACAAGACGGATAAAACCGACAAGAAGCCCGCTGCCGAGAAGAAGCCGGCTGCCAAACCAGTGGTGAAACCAGCCGCCAAGCCCGCCGCTAAAAAGGCTGAAAAGAATGGCAAAACCGCCACCGTCGTCGAGTCGACGGTGGCGGTGGCCGAACCCGACCAAGCCGCTGACGAAGCTGACGAAGCTGCCGATGCGCCAGCTGCCGTCGCTACCGAGGGGCCGGCTACTCCTGGCACCGGCGAACCGATGTCGATCAAGGACGTCGTCACCAATCTCGTGAAGACCAGCAAGGGCAAGGGCTCGGTCACCTACGACCAGCTCAATGCGCTGCTCCCGGATGCGATGAATGATCCGGAGCTCCTCGATCAGATCCTCGAACAGCTCGAAGCCCGCGGCGTCGAACTGACCGAAGACGGCGGCGCCGACGACATCGAAACCGAAGAAGCCGAAGAAGGCAACGGCGGCGATGGCGAAGTCGAACCT
>JBILBP010000387.1:0-2712 GCA_044353645.1 Planctomycetota bacterium
GAAGTGCACGAAGCCCTCAAGCACGCAGCGCTGCTGTCCGAGTTCGGCCCAGGCGGTGGCGGCCAGAGCTGGGTCGCGGATCAGGCGCTGGCCCTTGCCATCATAGCCATCGCGCGCGGTCTTGAGCAGGCAGGGGGTGCCGATGCGCGCCAGCGCCGCGCTGAGATCGGCGGCGGTCTCGACGGCCATGAACGGCGCGACGGGGATCCCGGCAGCGGTGAGGAAGTTCTTCTGACGGATGCGGTCCTGAACGATCTCGAGGATCCGCGGATGCGGGTGCACCGGCGTCGTGGCGGCGATGGCCTGCACCGTCGGCAGGTCGAGGTGCTCGAATTCGTAGGTCACTACTTCATTGCCGGCGGCGAGCGCCGCGGCGCCGGCAGCATCGGCGAAGCCGGCGCGCAGATGGCGGCCGACCTGGCGCGCCGAGGGCGCTTCGGCGGGATCGAGGAAGGTGAATTCAGCGGCGAGGCTGATGCCGGCCTGCCCGAGCATCTGCCCGAGTTGGCCGCCGCCGAGAACGCCGATGCGGCGCGCGCTCACCGGGCCACGCGCGGATCGGGGTGGGCGAGGACGGCGTTGGTCTGCGTGGCGCGGAAGGCATGCAGGGCGGCCCGCAGGTGCGGATACTTGGCGCTGAGAATGGCCACCGCCAGCAAGCCGGCATTGGTCGCCCCGGCGGCGCCGATGGCCAGGGTGCCCACCGGGATGCCGGCCGGCATCTGCACGATGGAGTGCAGGGAGTCGACGCCGCTGAGGGCCTTCGACTGCACCGGCACGCCGAGCACCGGCAGGATGCTGAGAGCCGCGACCATCCCCGGCAGATGCGCGGCGCCGCCGGCACCGGCGATGATGACTTCCAGGCCGCGACCTTCGGCCTGTTTGGAAAAGCTCACGAGGAGGTCTGGGGTGCGGTGCGCCGAGACCACCTGGACCTCGTGGGGAATGTCGAAATCGGTGAGGATCGTGGCCGCGCCGGACATGGTCTCCCAGTCGGAACGCGACCCCATGATGACAGCGACCAGGGGATGTTGCGGAAAAGTCATAAGCGTGGGCGCCAGGATCCGCCGACAGGCTCGGACGCAACGTGCAGCGCGGCCGAGGCTGACGTGGCGAGCTGGCCCCTGGCCCCTGGCCCCTGGTCCCTGGTCCCTGGTCCCTGGTCCCTGGTCCCTGGTCCCTGGCCTCTGGTATCTGGTATCTGGCCCCTGTCCCCTGGCGACTGTCCCCTGTCCCCTGGCAGCCTCTTCACTGCCGAGCGCCGATCATAGCTTTTGTGCCGTGAATTGGATTTCTTCATTGGTTCGCAATGGCCTGGGCCTGGTGGTGGGCTTCTTTGCCCTGCCATGGTGTCTGGGCATCCTCCTGGCGACGATCGAGCGGAATTGGTTTTGGCCGCGTTTTCCGCTGGCGGTGGGGCTCGGACTGGGGCTGGGGGTGCTGGTGATGTTCCTGCGCCGGCCCAATCTGCTCATGCATACGTTCATCCACGAAGCCTGCCATGCGCTGCTCTGCCTGCTGACGTTCGTCAAGATCCGCGGGATGTCGTTCACCGATGGTCGCGGAGGCGAGGTCGAGCACGAGCAGGCCGATCCCGTGCGTACGACCTTGATTGCCATCGCGCCCTACACCGTCCCGCTGTTGCTCGGCCCGGCGCTGCTGGCGCGCATGTGGTGGAAAGACCCGACGGCGATGCTCATCCTTTCCGGTGTCTGCGCCTTCCTGTTTGTTTCTCATGTGCAGGGGCTGGTACTCAACATCCGCCTGAATTTCTGGGGTGAAAAGGCCGATCTGCCGCGCGTCGGCCGCTTTCTGGCCTTGGTCCTGATCGTCGGCACGCTGCTGTTGCTGACCGCCGCCGTGATCGAGGTCGTGTGGCAGGGCGGGGCGGTGCATCAGCAGACCGTGCGCGGGTGAGACGAGCGCGGTCGCCGAAACAGCCGACATTGGACAGTCGTGGAATCGTCTGGTAGACCTCTTTCAACGTTTTCCATCGGCATCTGCGTTCACGTACGAGACCTTTCTTATGGCCTGGATCGACAATCTGTTCAAGATGATGGCGGAAAAAAAAGCCTCCGATCTGCACATGACCAGCGAGCATGTGCCGATGATCCGTGAATCGGGCGACATGCTGCAGTTGCAGGGCGTGCCCAAGCTCAGCCGCGAGCAGATGATGCAGATCCTCATGGAGATCTGCCCCGAGCGTAATCGTCGGCAGTTCGAGGAGACCTGGGACACCGACTTCGCCTACGCCCTCGAAGGCTGCGGGCGCTTCCGCTGCAACTTCTTCACCGACCGTTTCGGTCCGGGTGCGGTCTTCCGCCGCATTCCCGACAAGATCCTGACTGCTGAGCAGCTCGGTCTGCCGCCATCGATCCTCAAGCTCTGCGAATTCAAGAAGGGCCTGGTGCTGGTCACCGGCCCGACCGGCTCAGGCAAATCGACGACCTTGGCGGCGATGATGGACTTCATCAATTCGACGCGTCGCGAACACATCATCACCATCGAGGATCCCGTCGAATTCGTGCACCCGGCCAAGCAGTGCCTGGTCAATCAGCGCGAGGTGCATCAGCACACCAAGTCCTTTGCGGCCGCCCTGCGCGCTGCTTTGCGCGAAGATCCCGACATCGTGCTGGTTGGTGAAATGCGCGATTTGGAAACCACGCGCATCGCCATCGAGACCGCCGAGACCGGCCACTTGGTGTTCGGCAC
>JBILBP010000388.1:0-2707 GCA_044353645.1 Planctomycetota bacterium
ATAAAAATAAAAAAATAAAAATAAAAATAAAGTTGCACTTGTTTAGACTGCAAGGCGGTATCTCTTTTTAAATCGGATTTAAGTGGTGGCTTGAGTCGCCCTGATGGTTAGCCGGCCGCGATAAGGGCTGCGATCGATATCTGCGGAGTAGCAACGGAACTACGCGGAATGGAGGTGGTATTTTTCATTAACTATGGTTTTAGTCACAAAAAATCATCGCCGTTACCACACCTAAATCGTTTGATTGAAGCGATAAATTAAGACATACGGTTACGCAAATGAATGTGCTTCGCCAAGACTTCATCACCGATCTCCGGTCGGGCACACGGGTCGTGCCTACACCGACAGGTAACTTCATCTCTATTGTCCGCGACACAAAGCGTAAAGAGTCGTGAGGAAGGACACATTGTCGGCGTCGCCAGATAAACCAATGATGAACGAACCGGCAGCGGTATCTCAATCGATCAGTCCATTACCCTTGGCGACGCTGTTGACCGAATGGGCACGCGACGCCGTGCTGATCGGCGTGTTGATCGCCGCCTTGATGACCGCGCGCGCCGCACTGATCGCGTCGCTGTGGGCTTATGCCGGACCACATGCCGACAGCACGGGGGTGATCACCGCCCTGATCCGGGGCATCCCCTTCGACTGCCGCACGGCGGTGTTATCCTGCTTGCCAACGCTGGTGTTCAGCCTGTCCGCCTGGCGCTGGACGATGCCGCGCGTCCGCCAGCGCGTGCGCATCATACTCGGCACGGTGATGCTCACGAGCATTCTACTGCTAACGATTGTCGACCATTTCTATTTCAGGGAGTATGCCAATCAGTTCGATCATTTTGTGATCGGCTTGGTCTATGATGATACGTCGGCGATCCTGACCACCATCTGGCGTCAGTATCCAGTGGTGATCGCGACCTTGGGTATCGTCGGATTTACCGCGCTGTCCGCCTGGAGTCTGTCACGCCTGACGCGCTGGTGGCCGCTCTCACCGTTCTGGGTAGGCCGACGTCGTATGTCGATGCAGATTCTCCTCGTCGTCGTCGCACTGGCAGGGATCGTCTGCGGTGCGCGTGGCTCGATCTCGCGTCTGCCGGCGCAGTCGAAGAATGTCGCCGTCACCGCCGATGAAAAGCTGCTCAACCGCCTGGTCCTGAATCCGATCGCGTGTATCCAGGTCGCGATTAATGAATTCCGCATGAACCAGCACGGTGACATCCACCAATACCTGCCCGATGGCGATGTTCGCGCCGCGGCCAAGCGCCTAAGCGGCAATCAGGCTGAGCTGCCTGATCTCGACGCTTATTTCGCCCGCACCGCGCACGGTGCCGCACAACCACCGCGTCATATCGTCGTGCTACTCATGGAAAGCCTGAGCGCTTGGCCGCTGCTTGATCGCTATCGTACCCTCGGTCTGGCTGAGAATTTACGGCGGATCGCTACCTCCGGCGTCAGTTGCGAGCGATTCCTTTCCGAAGGTTCCGGCACCATTTATTCGCTGGGTCCCTTGCTGAGCGGCATGCCCGATTGCGGTCTGATGCAGAGCTATCAGGCGCAGACGCGCACGCCGCTCGCAACCGCGTTGGCGCCGACCTTTCGTCGCCTCGGTTACCGCACACGATTCTTCTATTCCGGATATCTCAGCTGGCAGCGTCTGGGCGCATTCGTCGACAACCAGGGCTTTGAAGAGATCAACGGTGGTGGCGTGATCAGCGACTGGACCAGTGGCAACGAATGGGGTGTCGATGATGTCCAACTACTCAACTACGTTGCCCGCCAGCAGACCAACAGCACGCCAACCCTTGATGTCGTGCTGACCACGAGCAACCACCCGCCGTATTCGGTCGATGTCTACAGCAAGGGCTTTGCCTTACGCGAGATGCCAGCGGCACTGCGCGACGTCGCTGACGATACGGCGGACCTGCGTATTCTCGGACATACGTGGTTCAGCGATCACGCGCTCGGAGCCTTCGTCGATTCTGTGGCCAAGAACCAGCCCGACACGCTGTTCGTCATTACCGGTGACCACTATGGTCGGCGCTTCGTCAACCGTTCGCCCGATTCTTTCGAACGCACCGCCGTGCCGTGCGTCTTCAGCGGCCCGGCAGTCGCCGGACGAGCACTGACGGCAAGCGCCGGCAGCCATCTCGATCTGCTACCAACCCTCGTCGAATTGAGCGCGCCTGCCGGCTTCGCCTACAACGCGGTGGGGCACGACCTGTTTGGCACACCGCAGTCCTCGGCCGTCAGCCGGGTCGGCGCCATCAGTGCGAGCGCCGTCCTCCACTGGGCCGATACCGGTGACGCACCCCACGTCACACCCGCACAGCTCGCCGCCTGGCAACGGACCCTGGCCGATCGCTCGGCGATCGGCTGGTGGCGGATCGTAAAGGGTTCCGGGCTGTGATGAGCAGCTTCCGGTACGTTAAGGCCAATAGCCTTTAGCAATTCAAAGCACCCTTCTTTACTCGCCCTCCTTGAGCCGCAGCAGCGCGGGAACTAAAGGTCCACCGCTCATTTCGTCGAGGACGTCTGCGAGCGCGGTTTTGCCAGAGAGAGAGCGGAGGATGGCGGAGCTCTCGTGCGGCAGATCCAAGGCGGCAAACGGGCGGATATCAGCGCTATCTGATCATTTTGCCAACGCTGGAACCAAAGTCGGCATAGATTAAACGATCGACTGCGAATGATCGCTGCCAACTTCAACCCTCAA
>JBILBP010000076.1:0-9236 GCA_044353645.1 Planctomycetota bacterium
GGTGTCGTCTACCTCAGTCGTGGCGCAGCCATGCCCGGCAGCTCGGGGATGGGCCACCAACCGGCCTTCGATCAGATGGACCTCGAACTGGTGAGCGCCTGCGCTATCCAGGTCGGTCTCGCGCAGGCTGCCGCCGAAGAACGTCGGCGGCACAAGCAGGCGCTCAACATGCTCATCACGACCATGATCCGCTCGCTTGAGGGGGTCTCGGGCATACTCGGTACCGGCGAGCGCTGCGCGCGCACCTGTGTGGCCCTGGCGAGTTCGATCCATCTCGATCAGAGTAGCCGTGAGCGCTTACGGCAGGCCGGCATGCTCCATCATTTTGGACGGCTGGTGACGCCGGCGGGCAAGGGCACGAGCAAGAATCTCATGCTCCTCGAACAGATCGATGAGCTGGAAAGCATCGTCACGTTGGTGCGCCAGGCCCGTGAGCGCATCGATGGCAGCGGCCCCTTGGCCACCAGCGGTGACGACCTCGATACCGAAGCCCGCGTCCTGGCGGTGGCGGTGGCCTTCGAAGACCAGCTCTTGCAGGCCCCCGGCAGCGACGACAAACAGCTCATCGAGACCCTCATCGCGGATAAGGGCCTCGACAAGAACCTGACACAGCTCTTGCTCGGCTGCCATCTCGACGGATCCCTCTATGCCAAATATTCGTGATCGCGTGGCCCCGCAGCGGCGCTTGCATCCATGCTCATCCGTCCGGTAAAGGCCGCTGATCAGCCGCAGTTGCTGGCCTTGGCCGATCTGCTCGACACGGTCAATCTACCGGATGATCCGCTGGTGGTGGCGAAGATCATCGCCGACAGCGAGCGCGCCTTCGCGGCCCTGGCGGTCCGCGATCCGACCTTCGACCATCGCCATGCGCATTATACTCTGGTCGCCGAAGAGGCGGGCCGTCTGCTTGGCACGGCGGCGGTGTTCGGTTTCCACGGCATGCCCGAAGAGCCCCATTACTACCTGACCGTGGTCAACGACGTGGTCCACAGCCAGCAGCTCAACACCGATCGTCCGCGCACCTTGCTGCGGCTCGGACGGGACGTCGAGCCATGGACCGAACTTGGGGGCTTGGTGGTGCATCCCGACGCACGCGGCAAGGGCGTGGGCAAGCTCCTGGTGGCGGCACGTCTGCTGCTCGTGGCGATGCATCCCGATCGCTTCTGCCGGCGGCTGCTGGCCGAGCTCCTGCCGCCGCGTCGCGAAGACGGCGGCAACGCCTTCTGGGATGCCGTCGGCGGACCGTTGACCGGTCTCGATTACTATCGCGCCGATTTGCTCTGCCGCAGCGACAAGGAATTCATCGAGGCGTTCTTCCCCCATGATCATCTGCTCGGCGAGCTGCTGCCAGCGGCGGCCCGCGAGCTGATCGGCAAGGAAGGTCCGGCGACGACCCCGGTGCGGGCCCTGCTCAAGCGCGCCGGTTTCCGCTGGTTGGGGACCATCGATCCCTTCGATGCCGGACCGCATGACGGTGCCGAGATCAAGGACATCATCCCCCTCCAGCGCGTCCGCGAGCTCGTGCTGCTGGATGCGGCGCCAGCCGAGCCCGGCCCGCCGCGGCTCATTGCCGCCGCCGCCGACCATCATTTCCGGGTCTGCGCCTGCAACGTCATCGGCCGCGGCATCCGCCTCGTCGAACACCACGGCTTCACCCCCGGCGACGCGCTGTGGGCCATGCCCCTCGACTGGTAATGGTCAGTCGAAGGCGGCACGCACCTCGGCATCACCGAGGGCCTTGAATCCGAAGAAAGTCAACGGCAGGAAAAACAACGAGCTGGCGTCGAAGGCGAAGAGGATCAGCGCCGTGACCCAGGCCCACGGCCGTCGTTGGCGTAGACCGCGGACGACAATCACGTCCATGATCGTCAAGCCAACGCAGGCCACGGTCAGGTAGCCCAGCACCAGGTATGCCAGGGGCGAGGGCAAGATCGCGGTGAGGCTGAAGCCGAAATCGGTGAACACCGTACTATAGGCGAGGATGGTTATCAGCCAGTAGAGCACGCTGCCCAGATGCAGGAGTGTGATCACCCGCTGTACTTTCGGCCAGGCGGGATGTCCCGCCCAGGGATCATCGCGGTGGGCGGTCAGGTCTTGAGGTGGCGACACAGAGAAGTTCCGGCGATGGCGATGAAGGCACCCAGGATGGTGATCGTCCACCACCCCGGTATCCGCCCGTGATAGAGCAAGTCGGTATACTCAGAGGTCATACCGCAAGTCGGGCACCAGCCGAGTAGGGCATGGGTTGGACACCACAAACCGCCGTTACCGGCGGTAAAAGGCCGGACCAGGGCATAGATTGTCCACAAGATGAACGGCGCATGGTGGCCGAACGTCATCCGCAAGCGGCCTGCTCGACCGGCCTGCCCATCAGCCGGCGAGCGAATTTCCATCGGCATCGTTGAGCTTGCGCGTGGCGATAAGGATGATGTCGATCAAGCTCCATATGCCGCAGCCGCCCAGGGTGACCAGTTTGAGGATGCCGAGGCCGATGTAGCCCATGTAGAAACGGTCGATACCCAGACCGCCGACGAAGATCGACAAGAGCAGGGCGACCAGGAATTCACGTCGCTTGGGTTCGGTCATCATGGAAATATTTTCTACGTATAGTGAAGGATTTATCGTAAATTTGTCGCTGACCTTTGGCAAGTTGTAAACTTGCGTGAATGAGGGGAATCGTCGATAGTCAGGGCTTTGCCGCCGGCAGGGCGCGGTATTTCTCCGGCACCAGGTCGCCATGTCCGTACTGGTGCGCAGCGGCGACATAGAGCGCTTGGGCTTCGCTGAGCTGGGCCTTGAGGGCGGCCGCGCGATCGGCACTCGCGGGGTGGGTGCTGAGGAACGACGGCGTGCCTGACGACAACGCGCCGAAGCGGCCCCAGAAACCGACCGCCGCCGTTGGGTCGTAACCGGCTTTCGCCATGTACAGCAGGCCGAGGTGGTCGGCTTCCGATTCGTGCAGGCGGGAATACGGCAACACGCCCAGGTACTGGCTGCCGGCATTATAGGCGACCATGGTCAATTGCGTGGTCGTGGGCGCGATGCCGCGCGCCTCGAGCACCGCCGCCAGGGTCTGTCCACCGAACTGTTGCAGTTGCCCCTGGCTCATACGTTCGCCGCCATGACGGGCGATGGCATGGGCGATCTCATGGCCGAGCACCGCCGCCAGCGAGGCCTCATCCTGGCACCAGGGGAGGATGCCGGTGTAGACCGCGACCTTGCCGCCGGGCAGGCAGAAGGCGTTGATGGTCGGGCTTTCGAGGACCACGAATTCATAGGTGAAGCCACTGGCGGGCGCCACCGCCGCCAAGCGTCGTCCGACACGTTCCACCAGGGCGATGGCGGCCGGATCAGTGCAGAGCTGCTCGGTTTTCTTGACCTCGGCATAGGCTTCGGCCCCGGCCTGATTCTCTGCGCCGGCGCTGGTCAGCAGCAGTCGTTGACGATTGGTACCTTCGACCCGGGAGCAGCTGCCGAGCAGAACGAGCAGGCCGAGGAGAGGGAGCCAGCGAAGAGTGCGCATGATGGGAACCCGGGCGAGGCAGAGTGGACGAGGCAGAGTGGACGAGACAGAGTGGACGGACCGTGGACAGCGCGGAAACCATGTGAAAAGGCATGGTTTTTCAAACCCAAAACGGCACCGGCAGTCCGCACTTCCGGAATCGCAGCGGTTCTATGGCGTGGTGGCGAGGGGCTGGCTGCGCCAGCCGGCAGCCTCACGGGTGAGCTGGCGCAGCTCGGCGTGCGTCGCTGGTGCGCCGCGGGCCGCCGCTAGGCGCACGAGGTAGTCGAGGTAGGCGCGGGCAGCAACCGGGCGGGTCTGTAGCCGGGCGATATGCGCCTGCGTACGGGCACTGCTGAACGTTGCATAGACCGGCGGCAGTGCAGTCACCGGCTCGACCAGGGCCGCATCTCCACCACTGCGCAGATCGATGCGCCGGCCATCGCTGGCGGTCGCGGGGGCGGTCACCAGGGCGGCCTCGGGGCTGACGCCGGGGATCATCCGCAGCCCGCTGGCGCGGGCGGCGGGCTGCCAAGCGAGGCACACGGCGCATACCCCGACGATGGACCAGCGCAGGATCACGGGGAGTGGTTCCTCGGCGACGATAGGGCCGAGCCAGCCCCACCACGGCCGATGGCGATGGGTGGCGATGAAGGCGTAGATCTTTTCGCCGAGCCACGGCAGGGGCACGGCTCCCGGCCAGAGCCACGGCGAGCGCCACAAGGCTACGCGCACGCCTTCCCAACCGAGGAAGCGTCGGCCATCAGCCTCGACCACCCACGAGGTGTGGGCCTGCGAAAGGGCGAGGATCTCGGGATCCTCCTGGATCAGGCGCAGGCTCAGGCGGCCGCCGTGGATCTGGGTCAGCAGCCGGCCGGCGCGGGTGCAGATGCCGCACTCGCCATCGATCCAGATCGTCACCGGCGGACGCGGCCACGCAGCCGGCACGCGCCGCCACCACGCGTGCGGAATCACCGTCACCAGCAGCATCAGCAGCGGCCACAGCGCGAGGCTCGGCGATACCTGGGCGAGCAGGCCCGCCAGCGCTGCCAGCGAGAGCACAAAGCCGACAGCCAGGATTCCGCCAAGACGCGGCGGTGGTCCGCCCGGACCACGGCGGGCGGCATCGAGACTGAGGCGGGCCGCGCACGGCAGGAGTGCGCACCACCACGTCAGCAAGGCCAGCAGGGGATCGAGCGGCAGCGCCGCCAAGGGCATGCGATGGGCCAACGACACCAGCAGGAACGCGGATACCAGGGCGCTCAGCCGGGTATTCCAGCCCACCAAAAGAGCGACATGCGCGATCGCCGCCAGCACCAGCAACACCGCCTGCAGTTCAGTCGCGCCGGTGAGCAGGTGGAACGACCATCTCCCCCATGACTGGCCGGCTTGGGCGAGATCGGCGGTATCGGCGAGATCGGCGAGCCACGCGGTTCGTGAATAGGCGCCACGGTCGCTCAGCAGCAAGGTGAGCGCCGCCGCCCGCTGGGCGAGATCGACGAGCAGCCAGCCGGCGGTGAAGATGCGCAGCAGCGCCAGGCCGGTGAGGTCGAGCCCCGGCCCCGCGCCCGCACCCACACCCACAGTCCACCGGCGCAGGGGTCGTCGCAGGGGTGCTTCCAGGGGTAGGCCGCAGCTGGTCATGGTGGGGTGCGCGGATCGAAGCGGCTAGCGAGTGCCTGGGCGTAGCGGGCGAAACCGAAGGCCGTGGGATGCAGTCCGTCGGCATACCAACGATGATCATGCGGCAGGAGATCGTCGAGCACCGTCACCGTCGGATATTGCGCCAAACGCGTGCGCAGGGCCTCGCGTACGCGGGCGATGCGCGCACCGGTGGCGCGATCGAGGGGGATGCCCATGAATTCCGGTGGGCCTTTGCCGTCCTCCATGGGTTTCCACGGCGGCAGGCACCAGGCGATGCGCCCGGGGTTGCCGGCGAGGACCAGCTCGATCAGCTGTTGAGCGTGGTCGGCGGCGACCCCTACCGTCGATTCGCGCCAGCCGTTGTTGCTGCCCAGGGCGATGGTCACCAACCGCCAGCGCCGGGTGTCGAGGGCCCAGGCGAAGACCTCGGGGTGGATGGCGACGCCGCCGATGCCGAGATTCCATGCCGGCATCTGCCACTGGCGCATCAGGCGGTGGACCCAGGTGGTGGTCGGAGATTGGGTCGAGAAGCCTTGCGTGAGACTGTCGCCCAACGCCAGCCATTGCGGTTCGGGCGGCTGCCAGGCCGCGCACTGGGCCTGGTCGTGCAGGCCGATGCCGGTGATGGCGCAGGTCGACAGCGGCGGCAGCCAGAGGATGCACGGGCGGACCTCGCCGGGGAGCAGGCCGCTGTGCAGGCGCATGGTCAGATCGCCGTCGCGCTCGCGCAGATCGGGCGACTCGGCACTCTGCCAGCGGCCATCGGCCTGCTCGATCTCGAGGGCGAGGCCCTGCGGAATCGGTTGGTGATGGCGCAGGCGTTCGAGACGGAGGTCGAGCCACGGGCTGTCGGTGGCAATGGCCACCCCGCAGCCCGTCGACGAACGGAGATTCGCCAACGGACCGATCTGCCCGCTCAAAATGCCGGCGATCTCCGGCGGAAAGCGCTCGAGGCGAACCGCCGGTAGGTGGCGGTTGACTGGCTGGGGGGCGATGAAGTGCAGGCGCGGATCTGCCGGAGTCAGCAGCATGGAGCCTCTCCTGGGTCGGGACGATGGTCTAAGCCGAAGGCTTGGCGACCACCACCTGGGCGGTGCGGATCAGTTGATCCTTCAATTTGTACCCGGCGCGGAAGACCTGCAGGATGGTACCCTTGGGGACGTCGGCGCTTTCCTGCTCGGCGATCACTTCATGGACCGTCGGATCGAAGATGCCCTCGCAGGCGATGGCTTCGATGCCCTGCCCGACCAGCGCATTCTTGAGATTCTCGCGGATCATGGTCACGCCCTGGGCGAACTCGGCGAAGGTCTCGGGCGTCGCCGAATCGATGGCGCGGCCGAGGTTGTCGATCTCATTGAGGAGCGGCTTCATGGCCCGCACCACGCCGCGCACGCCGGCTTCGTCGGCTTCCTTGCGCAGGCGTTTGCGGATGTTCTCGAACTCCGCCTGGTTGCGCAGGCTGCGGTCCTTCCACTCGGAGGCGTCACGCTTGGCGGCTTCGAACTCCGCTGCCGGGATGGTGATGGTTTCGGTGTTGCTGTCGGTGCTCGGGGTATCGGGTTGCAGGTCGGGTTGGATTTGTTCGCTCATAGGTCCTCACGAAAACATTTTTTTAACTTTATCGAGGAAGCTCTTCTGCTCCCCGAGGTCATCTTCGATCTGCCCCAGTTCGCGCAGCAGTTCCGCCTGCCGGCCGGAGACCTTCTTGGGTACCTGCAAGGACACCACCACCAGCTGATCGCCAGTGCTGCGACCGTCGCTGATGACCAGGCCGCGCATGCGCAGGACATCGCCGGGCTGGGTGCCGGAAGGAATCTTGAGCTTGGCCGAGCCATCAAGGGTCGGCACTTCGATCTCCGCACCCAGCGCCGCCTGGGCGTAGGTCACCGGGACCTTGCAGACGACGTTGTCTTCGTGACGTTCGAAGAACGGGTCGCTCTTCACCTGCACGTAGACGTAGAGGTCGCCACGCGGGGCACCGCCTTGGCCGGACTCGCCTTCGCCGCTGACGCGCAAGCGCGAGCCGTCTTCGATGCCGGCGGGGATACGCACCTTGATCGAGACCTTCTGCGGCACGGCACCCTGGCCATGGCAGACGGTGCAGGGATCGGAGATGATCTTGCCACTGCCTTGGCAGGTCGGGCAGGCGGTCTGGACGACGAAGAAGCCCTGGCCCTGACGAACTGCACCATGGCCGTTGCAGGTCGTACAGGTCTTGGGCTTGGTGCCCTTCTTGGCTCCCGTACCGTTACAGGTGGTGCAGGTCTCGTTGCGCTTCAATTCGATGGTCCGCGTGCAGCCCTTGATGGCTTCGCGAAAATTGATCTCGAGGCCGAGCTTAAGGCTGGCGCCCTGATTGCGGTCCCCGCGTCCGCCGCCACCGCCCTGATTGAACAGCTGATCAAAGATCGAACCGCCGCCGAAGACATCGCCGAACTGGGCGAAGATATCCTCCATCGATGAATAGCCCTGCCCGGCATGGCCCATGCCCTCGACGCCGGCATGGCCGTGCTGGTCATAACGGCTCTTCTTCTGCTCGTCGGAAAGGACCTCGTAAGCCTCGGCGGCCTCCTTGAACTTGCTCTCGGCACTCTTGTCCCCGGGATTGCGATCCGGATGGAACTGCATCGCCAGCTTGCGATACGCCTTCTTGATCTCATCCGAGCTCGCCGTCTTTGCGAGTCCGAGTACGTCGTAGTAGTCCCGTTTTGCCATGGTGCCGATCTCTCAAGGGCGGGTCAGGATGGCCAGCCGATCAAGAAGGAAAGCGCAGGCTATACCAAGCCGGTGGCGGCCCACGCAGGAAGCCCCGGCGGTGGCTCGTCCACATTCGTCTACGATCGTGGCGGATAGCCGCCTCCCGCGCAACGACCGGCATGCTAATCGATAAATGTCGTTTGTCGGCGGCCCATGTAGGTCTTGGTTTCCGCCTCCGGGCACGACGCTGTCCGGGTCATGAAAAGCCAGACCTACGCCAACCATCGCGCCCTCCTCTCTCCGGTCTTCGTCGCTGCCGGGGTCGCCATTTTGACCTGGGCCGGCTACCAGCTGTGGCAGGCGGTGGTCAGCCCGTCGTGCGGGGCGTGGTTGGCGGCGATCGGTACCACCGCCTTGCTGCCGGTGTGGTTCGCCGCCCGCCGCAATGCCCAGATCATGCAAGACCGTATTATCCGCCTGGAAATGCAGCTGCGCCTGGCGCGCCTCCTGCCGCAGCGCGATCTCGCGACCCTGAGCTTGCCGCAGCTCATCGCCCTGCGCTTCGCCAGCGATCGCGAGTTGCCCGCCCTGGTCGAGCGCGCCCTCCAGGGCGAGTTCGCGACCCCGGATGCGCTCAAGCGTGCGATCACCGATTGGCAGGCGGACCGGTTGCGCGTATGAAGAAGAAGCTCTCCTGGTCGGTGGTTTGGCGCGAGGCCGGGGCCCTGGTCGCGGCCCACCGCAGGCGTCTGCTGCTGGGGCTGGCGTTGCTGGTGGTTGGGCGGATCGCCAGCCTGGTGCTGCCGGGCTCGGCGGGCTGGCTCATTGATCACGTGGTGCACGATAAACAGGCCGAGCTGCTGTGGCCATTGGCCCTGGCGGTGCTGGCGGCGACCTTGGTCCAGGCTGCGAGCAGCTTCGCCCTGTCGCAGCTGCTCGGGATCGCCGGGCAGCAGGCGATCAACGATCTACGTCAGCGAGTCTATGAACACGTGCTGCGCTTGCCGGTGTCGCGTTTCGACGCCACCCAGAGCGGAACGCTGATCAGCCGCATCATGTCCGATGCCGAAGGCATCCGCAATCTGGTCGGCACCGGCATCGTGCAGCTTGTCGGCGGCCTGCTCACCGGGGTGGCGGTGCTGGTGTGGTTGTTCGTGATCAACTGGCAGCTGACGGCGGCGATCGCGGTCTTGCTGGCGATCTTCGGAGCCGTCACCGCCATCGCCTTCAAGCGCTTGCGGCCGCTGTTCAAGGAACGTCAAAAGGTCCAGGGCGAGATCAGCGGCGCGCTCGGGCAGATCCTCGGCGGCATCCGCATCGTCAAGGTGTTCACCGCCGAAGAGCGCCTGGGGCAGCGTTTCGCCGCCGACACCGGCCGCCTGTTTGCGATGAT
>JBILBP010000389.1:0-2688 GCA_044353645.1 Planctomycetota bacterium
GGTGATCGCCGGATTCTTCGTGCTCTTCGGGCTGTCGTTGCTGGGGGTGTTCCTCTTGCAGGTGCCATTGATGAGCGGATCGCGCGGCGGGTACCTCGGGGCCCTGGTCATGGGCCTGACCTTCGCCATCACCGCCTTCTCGTGCACCGCGCCCTTCGCCGGCTCGGTGCTGGCGGCGGCGGTGGCCAGCGGTACGTGGCTGACCGCGGTTGCGGGCATGACCGTGTATAGCTTGGCGATCGCGGTGCCCTTCATCGCCCTGGCCTTGAGTCCGGGGGTCCTGCGCAAGCTGCCCAAGGCCGGGGCATGGATGAATGAGCTAAAAGTCGTCGGCGGCCTGATCGAGCTCGCGGCGGCCCTCAAATTCCTGGTCATCGCCGACTATGCGTGGGGTTGGGGCATCTTCGGACGGACCCTGACCCTGATCAGCTGGAGCACCATCTCCGTCGCCATCGCCATCTATGTGCTGGGGTGGATCCGCTGGGATGGCGATGAGCCTCTCCGCAGCGTCGGCGCCGGGCGGCTGTTGCTGGCCCTGGCCTTCGCTGGGCTGGGGCTGTTTTTTGCCGCCGGTCTGGTGGGACACTCACTCGGCGCCTTCGAGGGGCTCTTCCCCGGCGATCGCTGAGCAGGAGCTATTCGTCGGTGAGTTTGTTCATTTCCGCCTCATCGGCGGCGATGACAAAGAAATCGAGCATGCCGATCATTTTAATGACCGTGAGGATGCGGGTGTTGGCCCCGTAGAGGATGACCTTGCGCGAGCCATGGGCTTCGGCGTTCTTGTGGAAGAACACCAGGAAGGCCAGGACCACCGAGGGCAGCGAGACGCTGGCGGTCAGATCGACGACGGCGTGCCGGGGATGGAGCAGGGCGATGATCTGTTCGACGGCGCCGGTGAAGCTCTCCGGCAGGCTGTCGCTGCTCGTGCCGCTGATGTGCAGGACCAACCGCTCCCCGCACGGCTTGAGGTGCATGTAGAGGCTGGTACCGATTCCCGCACTGCGATAGGTGGCCTGCGCGAGCAGCACCCGCAGCGGATCATGCGCAGTTTCGATATCGGCAGTGTAGGTATAAAGGTCGGTGCTCATGATCAGATGATGAGTATGTCCCACGAATACTGGCGGCGCAAGCTGAGCTCGGTCCACCGCTTGCCCTCACGCGCAGGGCCCCAACATTTCCCGCCCCGCAGGGTGTTCCTGCATCATTGGAGCTATCATGGGTCTCAAGGTCGTCATCGTCGGTGCTACGGGTGCAGTCGGCGTCGAGTTCATCCAAGTCCTTGAGCGACGTAACTTTCCCGTTGCGCAACTGACCTTGTTGGCCTCCAAGCGCAGCGCCGGTACGACCCTCCCTTTTGGCGGCCGCGACATCGTCGTCCAGGAATTGACCAAGGAGGCTTTCATCGGTCAGGATTTAGCGTTGTTCAGCGCCAGCTCGGCGGTGTCCAAGGAATACCGCCAGGCCTGTGTCGAAGCCGGCTGCCTGATGGTTGATAATTCCAGCGCCTTCCGCATGGAGGACGGCGTGCCCCTGGTGGTCCCCGAGATCAATCCCGGGGAAGCCGGCAAGGCCTTGCAGCGCAACGGCGGCAAAGGCGTGATCGCCAATCCCAACTGCACCACCATCATCGCCCTCATGGCGCTGGCGCCATTGCATCGCGTGGCCGGCATCAAACGCCTCGTCGCCGCCACTTATCAGGCCGCTTCCGGAGCCGGACATGCGGCGATGGTCGAGCTGCAGGAGAGCACCCGGGCCTTTCTTGATGGCCAGCCGGTGGTGCCGAAAGTCCTGCCTCATCCATACGCCTTCAATCTCTTCCCGCATAACTCGCCGATGACCGCCAACGGCTACTGCGAAGAGGAGATCAAGCTGCAGAAGGAATCGCGCAAGATTCTTGGCGATGATTCGCTGCGCATCACCGGCACCTGTGTGCGCGTACCGGTGCTGCGCACTCACGCAGAAGCCCTCAACGTTGAATTTCATCGTCCGCTAGCGGTCGAGCAGGCCTATGCCCTGCTCAGCCAAGCGGTGGGCGTGACGATCCTCGAGGATCGTCCCCAGAACCGCTGGGCGATGCCCATCGATGTTGCCGGCAAGGACAATGTCTACGTCGGGCGTATCCGCAAAGATCTCAGCCAGGACAACACTCTCGATCTGTGGGTGGTCGGCGATCAGCTGCTCAAAGGTGCGGCGCTGAATGCCGTGCAGTGCGCGGAAGTCGCGCTCCTCGGCAAGCTCGCCGCCAACGCCGTTTGAGGCCCGTCGCCGGCCCGGAAGGTGGCCTGAGCGCATAATTGGTGAGGCGCATGGCGAGCCCGCTCGGTCGCTCGCGAGATTTTCTGCGCACCTGGAGCGGTGCGCGTAGTCACGGCTATGACCTTGCCCACGGTGAGCTGCCTGGCCTTGGTCAGCGGTGACTCCTTGCGGATTGGCGGATTGGCGGATTGGCGGATTGGCGGATTGGCGGATTGGCGGATTAAAAGTGCTGTACGTAGTTTCATTGCGTCCTCCTTCAGCCCGCTATATTTTTTTTAATGCGTATCATCTTCGCTTCTTCGATTCTGCTTTTCGCGGCGGCGCCCGCGCTTTTCGCCCATCCTGGCCACGCCCATCCTGGCCACGCTGAGAGCGGTCTGGCGGCGGGAATAGCGCACCCGCTCGCGGGCGTCGATCACTGGTTGGCGATGC
>JBILBP010000077.1:0-9169 GCA_044353645.1 Planctomycetota bacterium
CGCAATAGCGCGGGTAAAGCGGGCAATCTGGTATTCATCCGCAGAGCTCAGGATATTGATGCTCACCAGCCGCTCGGTGATCGATTCGCGCGCTTCCCACACCGGACCAAAGGCATTGACTCCGAGTTGGCGGGTCAGGGTGTAGTTATCGATGCGCATACCGACGCGAGTCATGATAGGAGTATGTGTTGCCCGCCGTGCGGCACCAGCCCGCGCTCAGCGCACGTCATCGGCAACCTCTATTATTCATCTACGCAGGGCGTCAGAAGACGTCCTCCTCGTCGTCAGGCGGTTTCTTTTCCCGCGAACGGCGATCGGCGCGGACCTCGGCGATGCCTTCGTCCTCCTCCATATCGTCGGGGGCGGCCATCTCGAACTTCATCTTCGCCGGGAAGAAGTGCATATTCACCATTCCTTGCGGACCGAAACGATTCTTGGCGATGATGATCTGGATCTTGCGCGAGGTATCCGGACCGCCTTCATTCTTGGCGCCATCGCCAGCATCGACGCGGTGCATGAAGATGACCGCATCCGCGTCCTGTTCGATCGAGCCCGAACCGCGCAGATCGGAAAGCTTGGGCGCGCGCGGCGCCGAGGTCGCACCTTTTTCAGCATCACGCGACATCTGCGAGAGGGCTAGCACCGGAATCTTCAGTTCCCGCGACATGACCTTGAGCACGCGGCTGATCTCGCTGACTTTCTCATATTCATTCATGTCCGGGCGACTGGCATTGAGCAGCTGCAGGTAATCGAGCACCACGAGATCGAGATCGCCCATCTCCAACTTGCGCCGTTTGACCACCGAGCGCAGACCCTGCACGGTCAGATCGCTGACGTCCATCAGGTCGAGTTTCCAATTCTTGAGCTTGGCGAGGGTCCCGGCGAGCATCTCCATCTCGGCCTCGTCGAGGCTGCCGTTTTCGATCTTGCTGAAGGAGATGCCGCCTTCGGCGCACACCAGTTTCTTCAGCAAGTCGACCTTGTCGACTTCGAGGCTGACGAACAAGGCGCGATGCGGCGACTCCGCATGACCGGCGATATTGCCGACGAGCTTGAGGGCGAAGCTGGTCTTGCCGACACCCGGACGCGCGGCGAGGATGTACAAGCCGCCCGGACGCAGGGCCATGAGCTTCTCATCAAGATCGCCGATTCCGGTCTGAATGCCGAGGTTGGGGTTGTTCTGACGTTCGACGATCTTGTCCAGCGTCTCATCGGCGACCTGATCGACAGTGAAGATCTGCGCCGACTTGTTGAACTTGCCGAGCTCGAGGATCGCCTGGCTGCCCTCGTCGACGAGCTTGGGGAAATCCTCCGGCGTACGGTAGGCTTTCTCGCAGAGCAATTGCAGCCGCGTGATCAGCTTGCGCTTAAGGTAGTAATCCTTGAGCAGGGTGACGTTGCGCTCGAGACTGGCGACCGGGCCAAAAGCCTGGGCGAGATCGCCGAGGGCGTTGAAGCCGCCAATCGCGGCGAGGGCGCTGTCCTCGTAGGCATCAGCCTTATCGGCAGGCGTCTGCCGCCACAGGTCGCGCAGACGCTCGCGACCGAGGGCGTCGAGCTGTTCGGCTTCAAACAGCAGCGTCTGCTGTTTGAGCTTGTCGAACATCGCCTGGAATCGATAGCGCGAGAGCAGTTCGGAGACCGCCTGCAGATCGACCGAATGATTGCCGTCATCGAGCTCCAGACAGGCGAGATAGACGATGCGATGATCGCGATGGAAGAACGCCAACGGATGTTCGATCTGCGGCCGTACGCGCTGGATCGACACCGCGCTGCGACCATCAAGCAACGCTGCCAGCACTGCTTTCTCGAGATCGAGGTTGTGCGGCAGCTCGCGACCGCCGGTAGGCGTGTCGTTGCTGCGCGCAGCGCGGGGTTCGCGCAGCGCGCGCGCAGGAAGGTCATCGGCCATGGCGGGCAAGCCTACGCCGGCAGGGGCAGCCTGAACCGCGAGTTGTTGACAAAAATGTCAAGAAGTCGCCCCGGGCAAAGCCGTCAAACGTGCCGCCAAGATGATCGCCGCCACCAAACTATGATGCTGCGCAGTCCCCTTCCAGGCGAGGTCGAAGGCGGTGCCATGATCGACCGAGGTGCGGATGATCGGCAAACCGAGCGTGACATTGACGCCGGTGTCGAAATAGAGGGCCTTGAAGGCGATCAGTCCCTGATCGTGGTAGAGGGCCACGACCCCGTCATAGCGCTGGCGGTTGGCAGGAGTGAATGCCGTATCCGGGGGCAACGGGCCATCGCAGTCGAGGCCGCCGCGGCGGAGTTCGGCCACCGCCGGCACCACTAGGCGCTGATCCTCATCGCCGAACATGCCGCCTTCGCCAGCATGGGGATTGAACCCGCACACCGCCAAGCGCGGTCGGCGACCGCGAATGCGCAGCAGGGCATCATGAAGCAGGTGGGCGGTGGCGACGATGCGTTCGGGGGTGAGCGTCGCCGGCACCGACGCCAGCGATTGGTGGCAGGTCGCCAGGGCCACCGCCAGGTGCTCATGGTACATGAGCATGATCTCGCCCTGCACGCCGCAGCGTGCCGCCAGCCATTCGGTATGCCCAGGAAAGGGCACCCCGGCGGCCTGGATGGCGGCCTTGCTGATAGGATTGGTAACCACGGCGGCGTAGCGTCCGGCGCGCGTGCCGGCGATGGCCTCCTCAATGGCGACAGCGGCGCAGGCCCCGGCGAGGGCCGAGATCCGCCCGGGCACCAGTTCCTCGAGCCGAAACCCCGGCGGCACGACATCGACGATCCGCTCCGGCACGACCAGCCCCAAACGCTGCGCTACCGCCTCCAGCACCACCCGCGAGCCCACCACCACCGGCCGGCAACACGCCAAGACCTCCGCCGCGGACACCGCCTTGCAGGCGATCTCCGGTCCAATCCCCGCCGGATCTCCGAGCGTAACCGCTAAAACAGGAAGCATCGCAATCTCCTCACAACTCCACACCAAACCGCAGCGAACCACGGCCAGCCAAAGGTCATTGAGGTCTCAACATTCCATCCACCACCGCCCATGCCACGAGAAAAAAACGCCAGCGCACCATCAGCGGGGCATCGGTCGCTCAGACCGTGCGCCGAGGATGGAAGAACTGAACGCGGGTTTTAATTGCGACGTTGCACGAGTCTCGAAATGGCGCTGTCATTCCATGGCCTCTCCATCGCCTGGCACCGAGAAGATGCCACGAGCGTTTTAGAACGGCCCGCTCGGCGGGGCGACTATTATGCGATCAACACTGGCGGTGCCGGGCATGGTAATGGCCAAGCGGATCACTGCCGCGACATCGCTGGCGCGGCACATGCGCGTGCGCTCGAGCGCGACGCCGTCGGGCCAGATCTCGGTGTCGGTGGCGCCGGGAGCGACCACCGTCACACGCACGTTGGTGCCGCGTAGTTCTTCACGCAGGCAACGCGACCAGGCTTCGAGCGCGGCCTTGCTCGCGGCATAGGCGCCGCAGCCAGTGAAGGCCGCCTCGGCGGCGACCGAACTGATGTTGACGATGGTCCCGCCACGCGCACCGCGCAGATGCGGCAAGGCCGCCTGGGTCATCAGCATCGGCACCAGGACATTCAGGTGCCACAGCTCTTGGACATGTTCCGGGGTCAGGGCGCCGATGGCGGCGGTGGCGTAGATGCCGGCGTTATTGACGATGGCATCAAGACGTCCGGCTTTGGCGAGGGCTTCGTCGATGACTCGTCGCGGCACATCGCTGCCGGTGAGATCGGCGGTGATGCCCCAGGCCACCCCACCCAGTTCCTGGACCAGGGCTGCGAGGCGCTCGGTACGCCGTCCGACCAGCACCAGACGGTGATCGGGGGCCAAGGCGCGCGCGGTCGCGGCGCCGATGCCGGAGGTTGCACCCGTGATTAACACCGTGGGAAGATTCATGGACTGATTAGAGTCGACCATTCGCAATCGCAAGACCTCGCTACCGGCAATTGCGTTCAGACGTCATCGTTCATCCTATAAACCATGCACTCTTCAGCCATTCCCGTCGCCATCCTCGGTGCCACCGGTTATGCCGGCGAGATCTCCGTCAGAATCCTCCTCAACCATCCGGGCTTTCGCATGGTGCACGTGGGCAGCGATCGGGTCGCCGGCCAAGCCCTCGCCGAGGTCGTCCCCGCATTCGCCGGCGAAACCGCTCTGCGGTTGGCACCGGATACCGTCGAGGCGATCCTCGCCAGTGGCGCCAAGGCGGTGATCCTCGCCAAGAAGAGCGTCGAGGTCACCAAGGTCGTGCCCTCGTTGCTGGCGGCGGGGCTCAAGCTGGTCGACATCGGGGCCGAGTTCCGGCTGCGCGATCCGGCGGCGTACAAGCACTGGCACAAGGAAGAGCATCACTGCCCCGAGCTGCTGACGGAGGCCGTCTACGGTCTGTCGGAGATCCATACCGAGGCCATTCGCGAGGCCCGAGTGGTCGGCAATCCCGGCTGCTATGCGACCTCGATGCTGCTCCCCCTGCTGCCCTTGCTGCGCGCCGGATTGATCGAGCTTGGCGCACCGCTGGTCGCCATCGGCTACAGCGGAATCTCGGGGGCCGGCAAGAAGTTCGTCGAGAGCAACAACAACCTCTTTTATGCCATGGACGGCAACCTGCATTCCTATAAGCCGGTCGGCCATCAGCACACCGGCGAAGTCGATCAGGAACTAAGCGCCGTCGCCGGCACGCCGGTGCACCTCACCTTCGTGCCGCACCTCGCGCCCCTGACGCGCGGCATCCATACCACGCTCACGGTCACCCTGGCCGCCGGCGCGACTCTCGCCCAGGTCACTAGCGCCTGGCAGCAGGCCTATCACGGGCGGCCCTTCATCCGCGTCCGGCCAGGGCCGCAGCAGGTCGAAGTCGGCAATGTCGCCGGCACCAACTTCGCAGACTTCGGAGCCGCCCTCGATGGCCGCACGCTGATCATCGCCTCGGCCATCGACAACCTGGTCAAAGGCGCCAGTGGCCAGGCGATCCAGAATCTCAACCTGATGTCGGGCTATCCCGAGAGCATGGGTCTGCTAGGGCGTGGTATTTAAAGCAATCAGATTGTGTCCGCGCCACGGTGGCGCACGATTTTTCATGGTCATCGAGTTCACAGAGTCACGGAATACATTCATCATGCGTCTACGTCTGGTACCAACGATCCTCCTGCTCTCGGCCTGGACCTGGGCGGCTGAGCCCACACCGGCGCCGCTGCTGCCCGGAAAAGCCGTCGAAGTCCAACTCGCGGATGGTAAAAATCTACTGGCCCACTGGGAGACCACGCCGTGGGCGAAGATGTGGGCCGATCCAGCCCTGAAGCCGCTGCATCAGCCTTTCGCGGAAGCCCAGGCGGGAGCCGCCAAGGAGCTCGGCGCCACCCCCACCGAGCTACTCGCGGCGATGGCCAACGCTGCCCTGACGGTTAACTACCTGCCAGCAGCCAGTCCTGCCGCCGGT
This sequence comes from Planctomycetota bacterium, assembly GCA_044353645.1. Lineage (GTDB taxonomy): Bacteria > Planctomycetota > UBA11346 > UBA11346 > UBA11346 > CAIUVD01. The sequence goes on from JBILBP010000077.1 coordinate 5,433, forward strand.
AAGCCGGTAAATCCGGTAAATCCGGTAAATCCGGTAAATCCGGTAAATCCGGTAAAGCCGATGACCGTCTCCGCCGGCGCCGATTTCGGCAGCTATGCGGCGAAGCTCTTCGCGTGTATCAAGAACACCACCGCAGCAGCGAAGAAGAGCCTGCCCGCGACGATCGCTGGCGCCGATGAGGCGATCATTAGTCCCAGCCAACCGGAAGCGCTCTTCGCGCGTTTCACGACTGGCCTAGCCTTCGGCTTCCAGACCCCGCCGGTGCGTCCGCAGGCCAACCCCGGACTTGCCGATGATCTGTTCGCCCACGTCGATGTCGCGCGGCTTTTCGAGCTGCTCGATGCGGTCGTCCCCAGCGGCAGTGACCATGATTCCTTCCTGCAGATGAAACAGCAGCTCGCCGAGATGAAGCTGAGCGAGGCCACCTATCGGATGCAGATCATCCCCGAAGGATTCCTCGAGCAGATCGATATCGGAGCCGTGAAGACGATCGGCTATAAACCCGTCGACCGCGCCTTGCTCGCGCGCCTGCCTGCCAATGTGCTGATGGTCGGCGCTTTCGGTTACGACAGCATCGAGGCCTGGAAACTCCAGCGCAGCTCCTTGCTCTCGGACTGGGCGCATGTGCTGGAGCTGGACTGCGATCCCGCCGACAGCGACGCCACGGAAAAAGCCATCAACGCCAAGTTGACGGAGTTTGGCCTGGATGTGTCCATCGCCGAGGCCTTCACCGCCTTCACCGGGACCTCGTTCATCGCCATCACGCCGTCGATGCCTTTCCCGGCCGCGACCATCGCCATCCCGCGTTCGCCGGTCGCCGACAAACTGATCGCCCTCGGTCTCGGCAAGCTCGGTGCGCAGGTTCCCGCCGAAGGCTCCTCGGTCGTCGTCCCCATCCCCAATGCCCCGGTGGTTGCCACCCTGGTCTGCGACAAGTCGACGTGGCTGGTGAGCAGCGACATGGTGCTCGCCGATCAATGGCTCAGCGGTAAGGCCGACAATGGCTGGAACGCGAGCGCCGCCGGTAGCTTGGCGCTGAGCAAGGCGCCGGCGGATGCCTACCTCATCGCCGCCAGTGATACTCCGGCGGTCCTGCGCGTGATCGCCGGTTATGCGGGCATGGGCCTGACCATGGCCAAGAAGCTGACCCCGGAACAACGTCAAGCCATCATCCAGGGTTTGAATGTCCTGGGTGCCGCTGCCGCTCCCGGCTACGCTGTCGCCGGTTCGGTCAAAGGTCGGCAGATCACCGAAGTCCGCAGTCTGACCGGGGTCGTACCGAGCGCCGTGGTCATCGGCGGTCTTGCTGGTGTCTACAACTACCGGCGGGCGAATCCTGCCCACGGTGGCCCGGCTGCGGCGAAGACGAACACCGATCCTAAATTCCCGCCGACCGTGCTACGCCGCGGCATCCTGCCCGCCGAGATCCAGTTCCAAGCCGGTGCGTATCGTGACCAGGATGGCGATGGGATCGGCGAGTACGGTCTGCTTTCCGAGCTCAATGGCGGGCGCGATGTCGGCGACGGACAGCGCTTGTTCCTGTTCAACCCTTCGAGCACGATCGGCGACTACTCCTACACGGTCTACCTGCCCGGCGGCGCCACCCGCGTGGCCGACGATGGCAAGACCACGACCCGCGCTAGCATTCCCGCCAACGCCGACGACCAGGAGAAGACCTTCGTCGCCTATGCCTGGCCGGCCCGTACCAAGGACGGCATAATGTATGCCCTGGTCGACGAGGTGATCTACGAAGCGCCCTACAAAGGCCTGCCCCCGGCCTGGAACGCAGTCTTCGATGGCGCCGGTTTCGAGGCCAAGCCAAAGTGGGCGGTGAGTCCGGATACCGGCACCGAAGCGGCACCGGAACCCACCAACGTTCCGTAAATACCCCATGCTCAACCGCCCACGCCGTAATCGTGTCTCCGCTGGCGTGCGTGCGCTAGTCCGCGAAACCGTGCTGACTCCGGCCGACCTGGTCTTGCCGCTGTTCGTGCACCATGAGTCCGTGGATGCACCGATCGCGGCGATGCCCGGCTGCGCCCGGCAATCGATCGCCAACACCGTCGCCACCGCCCGTGTCGCCTATGAACTGGGCATCCCGGCGGTGGCGCTGTTTCCGGCTTTAACCGCGGCGGAAAAATCCCCGACGGCGCATGAGAGCATCAATCCCGAAGGTCTCCTACCGCGCTGCGTGCGGGCTTTGAAAGCTGCCCTGCCGGAGCTGGTGGTGATCACCGACGTGGCCCTCGATCCCTATTCCAGCGATGGCCACGATGGCCTGGTGCGCGAGGGCAAGATCGTCAACGACGAGAGTCTGCCGATCCTGGCGGCAATGGCGGTGGCCCAGGCCCGCGCCGGGGCCGATCTGGTGGCGCCCAGCGACATGATGGATGGACGCGTCCAGGCGATCCGCGAAGCCTTGGATGCGGCGGGGTTCAGCGAGGTCGGGATCCTCAGCTATTGCGTCAAATACGCCTCGGCTTTTTACGGCCCCTTTCGTGAGGCCCTCGATTCGGCGCCGCGTTTCGGCGACAAGAAGACCTATCAGATGGATCCGGGGAATGTTCGTGAAATCCTCCGTGAAGTCGCCCTTGACGAGGCCGAAGGCGCCGACTTCGTGATGGTCAAGCCCGGCCTTCCCTACCTCGATGTGGTGCGCGCCGTGCGCCAGGCCACCGCCCTGCCGGTGGCGGCGTATCAGGTCAGTGGCGAATTCGCGATGCTCAAGGCCGCCGCCGAAAAGGGCTGGATCGATTACGATCGCTGTCTGCTCGAAAGCCTGCTGGCCTGCAAGCGCGCCGGCTGCGATTTCATCTTCACCTATGGGGCGATCGACGCCGCGCGCCTGTTGCGCCGCTAATGGCCGCGTCAGCAGGAAATCACCGCCTATGAGCCTTTCAGAAATAGATTCGGTCGGCTGACTCGGTCATCTATCTCCGACAGGCTCGTAAGAGGCGCTCCTGGGGGTGCGGGCGAGTCGCCAGCGATTTCACGTCATCGAACGCGGGCGAGTCGCCCGCGCCCCCAGAATCGAGCCGACCGAATCTATTCCCGACAGGCTCCTAGGCGGTGAGGCCGAGCCGCTTACCCTGTCCGCCTGCCCATGCCGCCGACTCCACCACCAGCAGTGCTGACGCGCCGGCCACGCCGTTGGCGGCGGTGGCTGCTGGTCACCGCGCTCATCGTCAGCGCCCTGGGTGCCGCCGCCTGGGTGGTGCGTGAACGCTGGCTGGGGCCGTTGATCGCCCGCGCCATAGTCCAAACGCTGCACCAAGACATCGGCGGCCGCTGGTCCGTAGCGCGCGTCTCCGGGACCCTCATCAGCAACCTGCGCATCGAGGGCCTGACCGCTCTGGAGGCTGCACCCGACAGCGTCCTCACCCAGGCTCACGTCGAGAGCATCACCCTCACCTATCGCTGGTGGCGCTTATTCGGCGCCAAGAAGCTGACCGCGATCGACGGCGTAGTTCTCGAGCACGTGGCGCTGACCATCGACAGCGCGGCCACTACCACATCGGCGACCACCGCCACCGGCACCTTCCCGACGCTTCCCTGGGCGATGCCGATCAGGGCCACGGGGACCGTGAGGGTACTGACTCCAGCAGGCACCCTCGAAGCCAGCGAGCTACATCTCGACGGACGGCTGGATCACCTGCACCTCGACGCGCATCTGCGCTTGGCGGGGCACCCGCTGGGAAAGCTGCGCCTTACCGCCGAGCACCACGGCCCGCTACCGA
>JBILBP010000390.1:0-2669 GCA_044353645.1 Planctomycetota bacterium
AATGCCCGCACCGACCAGATCGTGGCCGGGATGGCGATCAATCTCCTCGCCCTCGGCGGCAGCGGCGTGCTGTGGCGCGCTCTGCAAGATCATCAGCTCACCGATCTCGTGCCGGCTGCCGGATTCACTCGTCCGTGGAGCGGTTCGTCGGTGCTCGCCGAGTTGCCGCTGTTCGGGCCGCTGCTGTTCAATCAGTACGGTCTGACCGTGGCCACCATCGGCCTGCTGCTGCTGGTGTGGTGGATCCTGCGCGGGACGCGCGCGGGCGTGGTCATCAACGCGCTCGGTGAGGCACCCGAGGCCGCCGCCGCCGCCGGGGAGGCGGTGCGCCGCTGGCGCTGGGCGGCGGTGCTCTTCGCCGCTGCCTGCGCCGGCGGGGCGGGAGCCTTTTTGAGCATCATGCGCACGCATGCCTTCGTGCCGGAGATGACCGGCGGCAAAGGCTTCGTGGTCTTGGCGCTGGTGATGTTCGGGCGCTGGCAGCTCGGCTGGCTGGCCGCCGGTTGCCTGCTGTTCGGCATCACCGATAGCATCCAGCAGCATCTGCAGAGCCTGCCCGGCAGTCGGGCCTTGCCGTATCAGTTCTTCCAGGTGCTGCCGTATGCGGTGGCGCTTACCGCTGTCGCCTGCCTCAGCCGCAGTGCGCCTGCGCCCGCTGCCCTCGGCAAGCCCTGAACCTGAAAAGCGCACCTGCGGCGTGCGGTGTTGCACGAGGCTCGCCATGGCCCTGCCATGCCATCGCCGCGTGCGCCTTGCCGCTGGGCCGCAGGTGCGCTTTTCAGATCCGGAAGTTGGCGGCCTATCCCTGAAGAAAGACTATCTGCGGTCAAAACTCACTTTTTGTTGCGGGGATTTTTATGTCCGGGGAGGCCGGATCGGCTTCTCGGCGTGGGACATCTGGAATGGTGACGATGAGCTTGGATCCTGATTCGTGGATGATCGCTCCGCTCAGCAGCTCGATGACCGCCAGGATATCGAACATGGGCCTATCATCGGCCTTCAAAGTGAGGTGGCGCGTCTCGGCAAGGTGCTGCGGATCGTCGAGGATGAACTCAGTACCGCTGGCTTTCCCCAGTTGCTGAATGGCTGCGGCCAGGCTCGTCTCATGGAGCTCCAGATTCAGGGCTCGGCACTGGGATGCGGGCGGGATGCGGAATTCGTCGCCGGCGAAGATCTCCAGATCGGCTGACAACAGCATGATCGACAGTGATATCGCCTGTTCACGTACCCTGGAAGACAGTCCGAGAGCTGTCGCATCGAGTCGAAATCGTTCTGCGAGGTGCGTGCCACGCACTGCTGGTTCGACCTTCAGCTGGGTGTGGCCGTTGTCTTTGTGATCCTGGAATGCGAAGGACAGTTTCGCCCCGGAAGCCTCCTTGAGCTGGTAATCGATCTCGACCGTGAGTTGATCTCCCTGCCACCGCGCCTCTCTGATCCGGACCGAGGAAGCATCTACGTGATCATTCATATCCCCTGCTGGAGGCGAGGGTCTGATCGTCGGCACCGTCAACTGATATCGCTTGGCTTCACCGTCCATGAGCTGGCTGCGAGCGCCGCTCAATCGCTCGATGATGGTCATGACGTCCGCGAAAGGCAGGTCCTTGACGGTGATGGAGAGGGGGATCGCTGCCGCCCGGTGCTCCGGATCTGAAAGTTGGATCACGATCCCCGATTGCGCGGCGAGCTGCTGTATGGCGACATCGAGCGGGGTGCTGGCCCAGGTCAGTGAGACCGGTTGGGCAGTCCAGGCCGGATTCAGGATGATCTGAGAGGAGGCCCGCGAACCCCGGCTATCATCACGTACCGACGGGGTGAGCCAGGCCTTGACGATGGTCGACCTGCCCCGGTCGCGCTCCCAGCGGCCCGAGGCCGGGATGCGGTAGACGAAAGCATCCCGGCCTGGGGGCGTAGGACGGGCTTTGCCATCATGCCCGACGAAGATATGGCCTTGCCGTTCTTCGAAGCCGATCTCGATCCCGGCTGCCGACCCGGCGGGTACGGCGTAGCTCACCGCCAGGACGACATCGTTGCCATCGCGGTAGGCCTTATGGATGCGGACGTCGGCATGATCGACTGTGCCGAGGTCCGCGCTCCGGGTGATCACGGGGGCCGGTACTCCGGTCTTTTCCGCAGCGAAATAGGCCGTTGTCAGCACCCCTGGGAGGATGATGGCGGCGATGAGGGGGGCGTAGGTCTTGTAGAGCATGGTACGGACGGTTGCCTGTGAGAGGTGGGAAGCAGCGGAGCTGGGATTCGATGTCAGGAGGGAGGGGATGAGGCTGGCGGTGAGGAGCGGTTCAGCGGCCTGGGCCTGTTGCGCGAGGACCGCCAGCAATCCAGTGGCGCTGGCCGAGATGCCCCGCCGGGCGAACAGCTCGCGCAAGCGTGCCAGCCCCCTGGATACCAGCTGGCGCGCATTGGCGTGGGTCGTATTCAGGCGTTCGGCAACTTCGTTGGCGTCGTATCCCGAGAGGTAGCACATGACCACGGCGAGACGTTGCCGCTCGGGCAGCTCATCCAGACAGTCATCGAGGTGCAGCAAGGCTTCCGGCTCGGTGATCTCGGTGGCTTTGGCAACGACTTCGGCGGCGGCGCTTTCCGCCTGCCGTCGTCGTCTGGCTGCACGCTGCGCTTGCCGGCAGACGAGACCGCACACGCGTAGCAGCCAA
>JBILBP010000391.1:0-2657 GCA_044353645.1 Planctomycetota bacterium
CCATCGTCTGGCCTTCACGACGGCGATCCTCTTCGTCGCCCTCGGTGGCTGGTTGGTGGGCGTCGGTTGGCAGCGCCTGAGCTGGCCGCTGCGCGCGACCGTCAGCGCCAGTGGAGGAGACCTCTCGACCCTGGCCTTCGATCAAACCCTGACGCGGATCTTCCCCGGTATCGGCGCGAGCTTCATGCCCGCGCTCGATGAGGGCTCACTGCTGTTCATGCCCTCGCTGCCGGCAAGCAGCGGGGTGGGCGAGACCCTGCGCGTGCTCACCACCCAAAACCGACTTATCGCCAGCGTGCCGGAAGTCGCGCAGTTGATGGGCAAGATGGGCCGTGCTGAGACCGCTCTCGATCCCGCGCCCATCGGCATGATCGAGACCGTGGTGCAGTTGAAGCCCTATGCGCAGTGGCCGGTGCAGGCCTTCACCCGTGCCGACGGCAGCGAGGAATACCGGCCGCGGACCCTGGCGGAAGTGCGCGCGGCGCTGTCGGCGGTAGCCGATATTCCCGGCGTTGCGCCCTCGTGGCTGCAACCGATCGAGACCCGCGTGGTGATGCTTTCGACCGGCATCAAGAGCAAGATCGCCCTGCAGTTCCTCGGTGACGATGCCGAAGGCCTGGAGCGCGTCGCCGAACAGGCCGAGAAGCTCATTCAGCAGGTCGAGGGCGCCGTCGATGTCCAGATGCAGCGCGAAGGCGGCAAGCCCTACGCTGAGATCCGCCTCGACCATGAGCGCATGGCGCGTTTCGGCATCACCGCCGAGACCGTCCTGCAGACCATCGAGACCGCGCTCGGCGGCATGCCCCTCAGCTTTTCCGTGGAAGGCACCCAGCGCTATGCGCTGCGCCTGCGTTACAGCCGGGAAAGGCGTGACGACTTCGATGAGATGCGCCTGCTGCAAGTCCCCATCGGCGCCGGCAAGCACGGGGCCATCGCCCTGCACAGCCTGGTGGCGGTACCGGTGGTGCATACCGCGACGCTCCGCGGCCTCACCGCCCAGGAGTGGCTGGCCCAGCAGACCCTCTCCATCCAGCGCAATACCACGCCTCTTTCGCCCAACGAGATCGAAGTCACCCTGCCCGCCGGTGAGGACTTATTGTCGATGACCACGGCTCCTGCCCAGGGCGAGCTGAAGGAAAGCCGACGCCGGCCGGCGTCGACGGCAATGACCTACACCATCGGCCCCATGGCCATCCGCAGTGAAGGCGGCAAGCGTACGCAGTACGTGTTGCTCAACGCCCGCGGCCGGGCCGAGGTCGATGTCGTGCACGCGGCCGACGCCCGCGTGCGCGCGGCCATCGCCGAAGGCCGTCTGCAGCTGCCCGGCGGCACGACTTTCCGCTGGGTCGGCAGCTACGAGCAGAAGCTGAAGGCCGATGCGACCTTGACCTGGGTCATCGCCGTCGCCCTGGCGGCGATGCTGGTGCTGATCTACGTCGGCACGCGTTCGCTGCTGACGACGGCGATCATCATCAGCTGCAATGTGACGGTGACCACCGCCGGCGGCTTCATTGCGGTCTGGTTGTCGGGCATCGAGATGACCACCGCCGTGATCGTCGGCTTCCTCGTGCTGCTGGGGGTGATGTTCAACGATGGCATTCTCCTCGGCACCTACCTGCATGAACAGTTCAAGATCCCACCGCGCACTTTTGAGGACATGCAGCAGCGCGTCTTCCGTGCCGGGTTGCGCCGTCGCCGTCCGGCGCTGATGACGAATCTCACCACCTTGCTGTCACTGATCCCGATCCTGTGGAGCGATGGACGCGGCGCCGAGATCATGCGCCCGATGGTCCTGCCGGTGATCGGCGGGATGATCGCTGATCTTTTGTCACTGTTCTCGGTGCCGGTGTTCTACGCGTGGTTCTGGGAGCTGAAGCTGCGCCGCCAAGCCCGGTCAGCAGGCGCAGGCTCCAGCATGGGAGAAAGCACGGGGTAAAATTCAGGAGAAAGCACGCCGATACCCGCGCCTACACCGTGATGTTGCGGGTCGTGGTGATGTGGCGCAGGCGCTCGGAGGGGGCGGTGAGACCTTCCTCACGGCATTCGGAAGTGACCCGATCGAGGGCCGTGCGGTAATGCCGCATCACCAGGCCGCTGGAGATCATCCCCAGGTACTCGCCGTTGGCGGTGGTCACCGGCAGCTCCTCGACGCGCAGCTGCTGAAAGCGGCTCAAGGCATCGCTCACACGGTCATCCGGTCGTAGGGCCATGCCCGCACCCTCGGCGAGATCGTCGGCCATGACTATGCCATCGAGCTCAGGTGATTTCTGCAAGCGCACGATATCCAGACGATCGAGTACGCCCGAGAGACGGCCATCGGCGCTGACCACCGGGAAATGATCCTGATGCGTCTCCTGGATCAGCCGTTGGCAATCGGCGATCGAGGCGTGCGCAGGAATCACTACCCAGGTCGGACCGTTGGCGACCAGCTCTCTGACGCGGGCATGGGCGAGGACGTCGTTGAGCAGGTAATTGCGATGCGCCGGACTGTCCTCGAGACCATCGACCTGGCCGCTGATCAGGCTGCGGCGGCCGGTGAGCAGGAAGGTCAGTCCGCAGACCCACATCGCCGGGATCAACAGCAGCCAGGTGCCGGCGATCTCCGAAACCATCAGCAAGGCCGCTACCGGTGTGCGGTGAGTCGCGGCTAGCACCCC
>JBILBP010000392.1:0-2655 GCA_044353645.1 Planctomycetota bacterium
AACAAGAGCGGCAGGTTGTTGGAGAGTACCTGTTCAGTCAAAATAGTGCGGCCCGGGGGACTCGAACCCCCACGCCTTGCGGCGCCAGAACCTAAACCTGGTGCGTCTGCCAATTCCGCCAGGGCCGCATGCTAAAATTCTTAGACGTTAACCTTACCCGACTTTATTAACGGCGAAAGTCACGATGTTGCCGAGGTCGTTGTAGCTCAGTCGGCTGGTGAGCTTGGTGATGAGCTGGAAGCCTAGGCCGCCGAAACCACCGGCCTGGTAGCGTTCACGGGCGCTGGTCGCGGCATCTTTTCCGAGCAGGGCGCCAAGGACCGTGAGGTGGTCGAAGCCCGGACCTTGGTCTTCGATGGTCAACAACAGAGTGGTACCGGTGTCGCGATAGCGGATGGTGACCTTCTTCGTTTCGTCGTATTTGTGACCATGGCGATGGGCGTTGAGGATCAGCTCCTTGGCGCAGGTCATGAAGCTATCGATCTGCTCTTCGGCGGCGCCGCTGTTCTTGACCAAACGGGCCAGGAAGACCTGGGCCTGATCAAGGAACTTATCCTTCGATGGGATCACGAAGTTGATGCACGTCCGCAGACTGGGCTCTTTGGTGGTGCGGTAGAAGAGGTCTTCCTTGGCGAAATCAAGGATTTCCTCATTAGCCGAGACCTCGATCTGCGCAAAAAGAGAGTCCAGACGCAGGGTGGTACGGCTGACCATCATTTCATCAATGACTTTGAATTTGATCGGGCCGACCGAGACCAAATCATTGTGTCGCAGCTCGGAGCGCATGACGTCTTTGCCGTTGACGTAGATGTGAGCGTCGTCCTGACCGATTTCGACATACGACTTATCGTCTTCGATGAACATCTTCATGTGGACCGGCTTCAGCTCCGCGTGCTGCGCCCGGATCTGACAACTCTCGGCCGTGCCTAAGGTCAGGCCGTCCTTGAAATGAAAGGTCTTGCCTTTGAATGAGGAATTGAGCACCTCAAATTTGAGTACAGACGCCATCGTGGTTGCCTTCGTGCATCTTCACTGCCATCGGCAGCGGTGCAACCCTGCCCCTGAGTAACTGTTGCGCCACTTCAACGATGGCGCAGCACGGCCAAGAACGCCGCTGCCGCTCTCGAGAGTGGTTCTTCGTGCCGAGTGGCGACCAGCACTTCCCGGCGCGGAATAGGGTCCACCAGGCGGATGGCGCGGAGTTCCGGATCGGCAGGCGGCAAGTAGCCCTCGGACAGGATAGTGCAGCCAAGACCGGCGCGTACGGTCTCACGCAGGGCCTCACCTGATTCGAGGGCCAGTACCGGACGTGGCGTGAAGCCCGCTTGGCGGCAGGCGCGATGGATGATGGCTCCGGTCGAGGTATCCGAAGGTACCAGCACCAGTGGCTGATCGGCCAGCCGGCGCAAGGGGATCTCCGCAAGCTTGGCCAAGGGATGATCATGCCGGGCGATCAGCACGAAAGCCTCGCGCGCCACCGTCGCCAGTTCCACGCCCGCGCTCGGGCCGGCGCTCGGGCCAGAGACAGACGCCGCCAGGAAACCAAGCTCGATGCGCCCTTCGCGCACCGCCGCCACCACGCCGTCGCTGGCGATGGTGCGCAAGGTGATGGCAATCCCGGGATGGGCGACAGCAAAACGCGCCAGCGGCCGCGGCAACAGAGTGGCATTGAGGCTCTGAATCGAGCCGATGGTCAGCGCGCCGCTGACGCCCCCCTTCAAGGCCGCCAAGTCATCGCGCAAGCCGGCGACCTCTACTGCTACATGATGGGCGCGTGCGAGCAGGATGCGGCCGGCGGCGGTTGCGCGCACGCCGGCGCGGCGGTTCGCCGGGCGTTCCAAGAGGCGTTCGCCAAGACGCTTTTCCAACCGCGTCATCGCGTAGGACAAGGTTGGCTGGCCGATACGCAGCTTGGCCGCCGCCGCCGTCAGGCTGCCTTCCTCGCAGCAGGCAACGAAGTAGCGCAGGTCGCGGAATTCGATTGCGTCATCATGAACCGGATTCATGACTAACATGGTATCTGATCGCTTGTGACGATAAATAGGCAGCCAACCTGACGCCCACTACCAAGGAGCTCCGCACATGAGCAAAGGCACCCTCTTCGACAAGGTCTGGGACTTGCATGCGACACGCACGCTGTCCAGCGGTCAAACCCAGCTGTTCATCGGCTTGCATCTCATCCATGAGGTGACCAGCCCGCAGGCCTTCGCCATGCTCCGTGAGCGCGGCCTGAAAGTGCCGTACCCGCAGCGCACCGTGGCCACCGTCGATCACATCGTGCCGACCGAGAATCAGGCCCGGCCGTATGCCGACGACATGGCCGAGGAGATGATGAGTGCCATCGAGCGCAACTGCCGCGAGTTCGGTGTGCGCCTGTTCCAGCCCGGTTCGGGCAAGCAAGGCGTGGTCCACATCATCGCTCCCGAGCAGGGCCTGACCCAGCCGGGGATGACCGTCGCCTGCGGCGACAGCCATACCGCTACCCACGGGGCCTTCGGCGCCATCGCCTTCGGCATCGGCACCAGCCAGGTGCGTGACGTGCTGGCGACTCAAACCATGTCGATGAATCGCATGAAGGTGCGCAAGGTTCAGGTTGACGGCAAGCTCAAGCCGGGGGTCTACGCCAAGGATGTCATCCTGCACATCCTGCGCGTG
>JBILBP010000393.1:0-2654 GCA_044353645.1 Planctomycetota bacterium
GCGGCGGGATGGCCTACACCTTTTACAAGGTGCTCAACAACATGGAAATCGGCAAATCGATCTTCGATCCGGAAGGCGCCAAGCTGGTTCCCGATCTGGTCGCCAAGGCCAAGGCCAAGGGCGTGTTGATCCACCTGCCGATCGACTTCATCGCCGCCGACAAGTTCAGCCCCGATGCCAACACCAAGCTGGTGACCCTCGCCGAAGGCATCCCCGCCGGTTGGGAAGGTCTCGATTGCGGTCCGCAGACCGTCCAGCGCAACGCCGAAGTCTTCGCCCGCGCCAAGACCATCATCTGGAACGGCCCGCTCGGGGTCTTCGAGTTCGAGAAGTTCGTCGGCGGCACCAAGGGCGCGATGGATGCGATGGTCAAGGCCACCGCCGCCGGTGCGATCACCGTCATCGGTGGCGGCGATACCGCCACCGCCGCCGCCAAGTGGGGCACCGATACCAAGGTCACGCACTGTTCGACCGGCGGCGGGGCTTCGCTGGAACTGCTCGAAGGCAAGGTCCTGCCCGGTATCGACGCGCTTACCGACGTGGCCGCCGCGGTGTGACGCCTTGAGCTCGGCATCAACCAGGGTGGCCACATGGCACGGTAGCCCGGGGATGATGCCGGGCCGTATCTGGCCACCGGCTAGCGCCGGTTGGTGCCGTCGCTCGGTTAGCCGAGGAGCCTGTCAGGAGTAGACTCGCTCGGCGTGATCGCCTGGCTTCGACGGCAATCAGTTGCGTCAGCCGTCCCGCCGCGAGCCTGTGGCCATGTCCACGATCCTCGTTACCGGCGGCGCCGGCTACATCGGCACCCACACCGTCCTCGAATTGCTGAATGCCGGCCACCACGTGGTGGTGGTCGACAATCTCGACAACAGCAGCACCGAAGGTCTGCGCCGGGTTGAACGCCTCACCGGCAAGACCGTCGATTTCCATCTCCTCGACCTCCTCGATCGCGATGGCCTGGCGCTGATCTTCAAGCGCCACCGCATCGAGGCTGTGATCCATTTCGCCGGCCTCAAGGCGGTCGGCGAATCGGTGCAGCAGCCACTGCGCTATTATCACAACAACCTCACCGGGACCCTGCACCTCCTCGAGGTGATGGGTGCGGCGGGCTGCAAAAACCTGGTGTTCTCAAGCTCGGCGACGGTCTACGGCGATCCCGAACGGATTCCCATCGTCGAAGAGCAGGCCTTGCGCACCACCAATCCGTACGGTGCCACCAAGCTCATGATCGAGGGCATCTGTCGCGATCTGGCGAAAGCGGACCCGGCTTGGCACATCGTGCTGTTGCGCTATTTCAACCCCGTCGGCGCCCATGTCTCGGGTCAGATCGGCGAAGATCCTGCCGGCATCCCCAACAATCTCATGCCATTCGTCATGCAGGTGGCGGTCGGTAAGCGGCCGCAGCTGACCATCTTCGGCAACGATTGGCCGACCCCCGACGGCACCGGGGTGCGCGACTACATCCATGTCGTCGACCTCGCCCTCGGGCATCTCGCGGCCTTGGCCAAGATTCCCGAGCTGCCAGGCTGCGTGGCAATCAATCTCGGCACCGGCAAGGGCTACAGCGTGCTCGACATGGTCAAAGCCGCGTCCCAGGCGGTGGGCCGTGAGCTGCCGTATGTCTTCGCTGCCCGTCGTCCCGGCGACATCGCCGTCTGCTATTCGCAACCGACCTTGGCCAAGCAGCAGCTCGGTTGGACGGCGACTCGCGGTATCGCCGAGATGTGCGCCGACCATTGGCGTTGGCAGCAGGCAAATCCCGAAGGATATGGCACTACGCCCATCACGGCATAGCTTCTGGCCATGGCTGGTACTCCTACGAAGCTCGGCTCGCGTCTGGCGGTGATCGTGGTGGTTATCCCCATGCTCGCCCTGGCCTATTACATCTCGCCGTTTTTTCTCCCGCGGTGGCGCTGGGAAAATCTCGCCTGGGATGAATTGGCGCTGAAAACCGGCAAGCCCAGGGCGCAGCTGGAAAAAACCTATCAGGTTGTGGTCCGCTATGTGCCGCGCACCGACAACGATCCGACGCCATGGCAGATCCTCTCCTCTGAGCCGCTCTTCGACCCAGAGAATGACGAGCCGAACCATATGGTACGGGTGACCTTGATCAGCGATCGCAGCGGTGAACCGCCATCGAAACTGCGCCTCGGCAGCGGCAATTACCGCGACCAGTTCTTCAAGGGTACGGTGTGGCGTTTGCCGCCGGGGACCTTGGGCTTCAATAAATTCCACCCGCTGGTGGTCTATGACGGCTACTCCTTCGAAAAGCTCACCAGCAATGAGGCCTATCGCTGGGACGGGCAGATGAAAGAAATCGAGAAATGGACCAGCGATGATGCCGATATCGAAGATGGCATCAACAAAATCGGCGACAACGCACCGTAAGTCCTGACCATGGGCTACCTCTTCCGACGTCGCAGCGCGCGGCGAGTCGATGATGTCCTGGACGTACACGGACCGGCGCGTTGCGTGGCGGCGGTCGCAGCCCTGACGGCGCTGGCCGCCGATCCCCAGCGCATCGCGCGCGAGTGGGAACGCTGCGAGCTGCCCCTGGTGCACGCTCTGCCCGATTGCCCGCCTGCGACCAAGGCACCGTTGCGCCGTGCGCTCGAGGACTGCGCCGGCGCCTGCCGCAATCGCGAGATTGCCCG
>JBILBP010000394.1:0-2647 GCA_044353645.1 Planctomycetota bacterium
GATCGGTCATGTCCATGATCACGACATCGAACTTCGACTTGGTTTTCTCGACATATTTGCGGCCGTCGCCGATTTCAAGCTTGGTCCGCCGATCGGTGAAGGCGCCATCACTGATCTCGGGCATGAGCTTGGCGCAGAAGTCGACCACCCCGCCATCGAGCTCGGCCATCACCGCCCGCTCGACGGTGTCGTGCTTGAGCACCTCGCGCAGGATTCCGCCATCGCCGGCACCGATGATCAGCACATCGCTGGGATGGGGATGGCCGATGAGCGCGGGATGGACCATCGGCTCATGGTAGAGGAATTCATTGCGCGAGGTCACCTGGGTGACGCCGTCGAGAAGCATGACCCGGCCGAACTCTTCGGATTCGATGACCTCGATGTTTTGGAACTTGGTCTTGCTCGTGTGCAGGGTCTTCCCCGCCCGATAGAAGTAACCGAAATTGGGATTCAACGCTTCGACAATATACCGCTGTTTGGTAGCCATAATTCCTCGCTTCACCAGTGATGCCCGGGGACTTGCAGACTGTAGGTCGACAGCCGCCTACCGCAACCGCCGTGGTGAGTCACGGCGGCTGAACAACGTTGCTGACGGGAATGAAGGACTGATGAAGATTTCGTTCCCCATGCCCGGAGAACGGGAATCAGCCCTCGGGGGGCTCACCGGCCGCCGACTGACGGCGTACGGCGAGCAGCTGCGCCCCGCGCGAGCGTTCGTCCATGACCAGGGGCTTGCCCGGGCGTTCGGTCGGCTTGCTGTCGAAACGCTCACCGAAGCCACCGAGATTGAATTGCGCCAGCATGCCCCGCAGGATCTGGATGTCATGGACCGATAGATGCAAACGACCGATGAATTTTCGGAACAACGGTTGGAATCGCGTGGGGTCGGTGCGGCGGAAATAATGGAAGCGCTCGAGGGTCGCGAACCAGTACGAGAGGAGATTCTCGACCATCGCCCGCGGGGCGGCTTCGGGCAGTTCTTCGACCACCGGCGGAGCGCTGGCGGTGGCGATCACATACAAGGTGATCGCCACCGCATTAGCGAGATTATAGCTGATGTTCTGGCCGAAGGTGTCGAGATGGATCCACGCCTGGCAGGCGCGCAATTCCTCATCGTTCAAACCCGTCGCCTCAGTGCCGAAGACCAGCGCGAAACGCGCCGCTGGGCGCTTCGCCAGCAATTCTGGAACGCGTTCGGCGCGGACATGCGGGCCGAGTTCGGAGGTCCGAAAATCGCCGCTGGTACCGATCACCAGGCCGCAGTCGGCAGTGGCTTCTTCGACACTCGCGAAGATCGGCGCCGCGAGTAGCAGTTCCTTGGAATGGGTGCTGAACATCCGCGCTTCGTCGCAATCGACTTCGCACAGCGGACTCACCAGGCGCAGATCGGTGACCCCGAGATTGCCGCAGAGGCGGGCGATCATGCCCAGATTCACCGGCCCCTGGGGGCGTGCCAGGACCACGCAGCAATTGCTCAACGCCGTCGGCGGCGGTGGCACATTGGGGCGATCAGTGGGGGCGCCGGGCAGAGGATTGGGCATGGAACAAGTACGGGCCGTGGTGTTGCCACGGCCCGCCATCATTTGGTAGCG
Organism: Planctomycetota bacterium; assembly: GCA_044353645.1. GTDB lineage: Bacteria > Planctomycetota > UBA11346 > UBA11346 > UBA11346 > CAIUVD01. Next base: position 1,593 of record JBILBP010000394.1, read on the forward strand.
CTGGGGGGAATCGAACCCTCGACCTAAGGCTTATGAAGCCTCCGCTCTAACCGCTGAGCTACAGCGCCGTGTGGGGGCGAAACAATATCCCCGAGCCACATATGGCAAGAGGATCTCAGACCTGTCGCCAGCCTTTGAGCCGACGTCGGAAATACCCATCCAGTAGTGATGGCCACAAGGTCGCCAGCGACAGTCCCCAGCGGCTCAAACGATGCGGCCAGACTTCTGCACGCGGGCGCACGATCGCGCGCACGATGCAGGCCGCGACATGCTCGGCACTCTGCCGCGGCTCGCGCGCGCCGCTCTTCCAGCCGCTGGCGACGGCGGTGAATTCGCTGTCCGTGGCGATCGGATGAATGCTGGTGACGGCGATGTGTTCGTCCGCCAATTCAACGCGCAGAGCTTCGGCGATCGAGAGCTGGGCGGCCTTGGTCGCGGCATAAGCGCCGCCCTCCGGCCGGCCGCGCCGCGCCAGGGCCGAGCTGACGATGACGATCTGCCCGCGCCAGCCATCACGCAGCGGGCGCTGGCGCAGCTGCGGTACCGCCGCCGTAATACAGGCGGTGGTGCCAAGGATATTCGTGCGCAACAGCCCCAGCCACTCGCCCTCGCTGGTATCGCAGATGGCTTTCGCCAGCCCATAACCGGCATTGCAGACCAGCGTATCGAGCTCGGGCACGGCCGCGATCAGCGCCGCACAGTCGGCGGCCAACGATACATCCGCCACCACCACCCGCGCGCCGGGGAGCTCGGCGGCGAGCTGCTGCAGACGCTCCGCCCGCCGCGCCGCCAGGACCACCTGCGCTCCCTGGCCGTGCAGCTGGCGCGCAAGCGCGGCGCCGATGCCCGATGAGGCACCGGTGATGGCGACGGTCATGCCGGCGAGTCGACGCATGCCCACAGGGTCAGCGACCTCGGACAGAAGCCACTGGTTCCTGGCTCCTGGTCCCTGGTCCCTGGTCCCTGGCTCCTGGTCCCTGGTTCCTGGCTCCTGGCCCCTGGTCCCTGGTCCCTGGTCCCTGGTTCCTGGCCCCTGGTCCCTGGCTCCTGTTCCC
>JBILBP010000395.1:0-2636 GCA_044353645.1 Planctomycetota bacterium
TCCAAGAAGCCATCGCCGCCGATCGCAGCGATGTTGCCGCCTTCCTCATGCGCCAGATGCAGGATCGTCTGCTGGTGCGCGCCGATGATTACCTACCGAAGGGCAGCCTGCTGCCCGACAAGGCCGGCACGATCCTCGCCGCCGCCCTTGATCTACCGAATAAGCTGGTGCGCTACGAAGCCGCCATCACTCTGGCGCACCTCGACCCGACCATGGTCTTCGCCAATGCTGAGAAGGTCACCAAAGTCCTTGGCGACGCTCTTGGCGAATGGGGCACTCGCGTAGTTCTGGTCGTCGATCAGGACTTCCGCAGCCGCAACAGCGCCCGTCGCGAGTTGCAGTCGAAGGGTTTCGTGGTCTATGCCGCCGCCGATGGCTTCGAGGCCATGCAGCGTCTGGAAGAGACCCCGATCAAGGATGCCCTGGTGATCGCCGGCGATCTGCTACCGACCCTGAAAGATGCGCATGGCGCTGTGATCGATGTCCCTGAACAGCAGGCATTGTCTCTGGTCCAGCAGCTGGCCAAGGATTGGCGTGCGGAAAAGACCCCGATCTTCATTTCGCTGCCGGAAAATCCCAATCTCGCGAACAAGATTCAGAAGGTCTTCGAAGGTAGTGCCACGGTTAAGGGTTTCATCAAAAAGCCCTTCCATGGCGAAGACCTCAAAGCCCAAATTGAAGCTGCCCTGGCCACCGCTGAGGTTCCCAACGCCAATCGCGAAGCTGCCGAAGACATCGCCCTGCGCGCGGCCATCGCCTTGCAGGGTCCTGATGCCTTGCGTACCCAGTTCGATCTCAACGTGTCGGTCGCCGCCCTGGTCAAGACCCTCGAGAATCGCGCCGATGGCATGCGTATCGAGGCCCTGAAGGCCCTCGCCAACGCCGTCCAGTCGAAGAACGGCGAGGCCGTGCGCACGCACATCAACACCCTCACCGATATCTATGTCGCCCAAGACGGGGCCATGACCCCGGCGCTGCGGGCAGCCTTCCTGCTCGGTATCGGGGCCCTCAATCCGACCACCGATGCCGCCGTCGCGATCATCGAAAAGGCCTTGGTTCACGAGGACCAGGCGGTGCGTTCGGCGGCCCATGCCGCGGTCGGGCACGCGCTGGCGATGAAACCAGAGCTGCAGACCCGCCTCATCCTCCAGCAACGACTCGATGTGCGCGCCGCCGGCAACGGCCTGGGCGCACCCGCACCCGCCGCCGACGCTAAGCCCTAAGACTTTTTCAACGACTCCTCTTCAGCACCCTCTCCGCTTCCGGAGCCTCACGCGACCATGAGCAACGCCGTCAAGATCTTCATCCTCGTCAACCTGGTTGCCACCCTGGTGCTGGCCGCCATGTCGATGCGCGACTACGCCACCCGTGAAAACTGGAAGCGCCGTTGGGACCAGGACACCCGCGAACTGAAGAAAGAGGTCGACCTCTCGAATCAGGCCAACGCCAACCTGTCCAAGGACAAGGTCCGCGCCGAGAACGCCTTCATCGATCGTGAGCGCATGATCACCGACTTGCAGGCGGCGAGCCTCAAGATGCAGGATCAGCTGACCACTTCCGAGCAGGAGAAGCAGAACTTCCGCACCGATCTCAAGAAGGCGGAGATCAACTACGCCGGCTTGAACGAGAACTACATGGCTCAGGCCAAGTCGCTCGAGCTGGTGCGCTCGCGCAACGCCGAGCTGACGCACATCTCGCAGGTGGCGCGGGCGGTGGCTTTCAATCTCAACGTCAAGCTCTCGGAAGTCGAAGACGATCTCAACAATGCCCAGTCCGAGCTGACTCAGCGGGCCCAAGAGATCGACTCCCTGAACAAGAGCGACAACAAGAACAAGGCCATGCTCGCCTTGCTGCAGAAGAACCACCCGCAGATCTACAATGAGCTGGTCGACCAGAAAGCGTCGACCAAGTTCCTGCAGGGTGTGGTCGCCGCCGTCCGCGAAGGAGTCGATGGCAAGCAGGACATCGTCATGCTGACCATTGGCAAAGACGAGAAGGTCGAGGAAGGCATCGAGTTCATCCTCTACCGTGGCGCCGATTACATCGCCAAGGTACGTGCCGATCGGGTCATGAACGACATGGTCTCCTGCCGCGTGATTCAGGATTCTTGGAATACCAAGGGTCTCAAGATCCAGCAAAACGACCTCGCCAGTAACCGTCTGTAAGACTGAGGAATCCATCATGGACGACCAGGACAAGATTTACCTGTGGATGATCATCGTGACGTTTGTCGCCTTGGCCGTGGGCTGCCTGTTTGAGATGCTGCAGCAGAGCGATCTCGCCAACACCGTTGTGCAGAGCCTCGCCTTCTGAGCCTTTGAAAGCTCACGAACATGAAAAAACCCAGCCTATCGGCTGGGTTTTTTCATGTTTAGGCGTGATATTGTCTGGCAATTGCGGAGTCGTGGTGTAACTGGGTGACGGGCTCGACACACGGCGCACGTCCACAGATCTGGCAACTCCATGACTCACTCCCAAAAGTAGACGAGATCGGCGAGGGTTTGGCGGGCCGCAGGACTTGTATAGCTCGGGGATAACCGGAAACGGCTCAGGGTTGGCGAGAGGCATCTTCGGCGTATACGCGCTGACCTCACGTTGCCTGGATAGCCGTCCGGGTCTTGGAGTCGATCATGCCT
>JBILBP010000397.1:0-2623 GCA_044353645.1 Planctomycetota bacterium
GCCCTCATGCGTCCGGCATTCAAAGCCTTGAAACGTCGCGCACACTGGTCGGAAGTCGGCGGTTGCCCGCTGATCGGCGTCGACGGCGTGACCATCATCGGTCACGGGCGCAGCGACCGCACAGCGGTCTTCAATGCCCTCAAGCAGGCCGCCCGCTGCGTCGACGGCAAGTTCGTCGAACGTCTGCGGGCGCACTTCAAGATGGCACAGGCGGCCCCTGCGTCCGTCAGCACGCCCCCCACCGTTGTCGCCATCTGAACGCGCCACCATGCAGGCCGACCCCCCTGCACTGTGGCAGATCCAACGCCGCGCCCACGGGCGCATGCTGATATGGGCCATCGTCCTCGGCATCGTGCTGGCGACCGTCTCGGCGCTGATGATACAGATGCTGATGCTGCAGCCCGACCCAATCATCGCCGGGGTCGTCGGTGGCCTGCTCGGCCTGGCCCTGGTGGGGACCCTCTACCAGGGCGCCGGGGTCCGCGTCGAGCACGATGCGCGGCTCATTTACAGCCTGCGCGGCCATCCTTCGGTGGTCGTCGACCTGCGCCGAGTCAGCGGTTTCCACTTCGTAAAGACCGGGGTGCTCAGCGGCATCGCCGTCGAATGTCCGCTCGAGGCGCTGACCTTCCTATCGCGCAAAGGCGTGACTCGGCGTCAGTGCGAAGCCTGCGCCCAGCACCTTGGTGCGCCGCTGGTGCTGGAGTTCCTCTCTCGAGAGGATCTCGACCCCCTGTTGTCAGCCTGGCAACGGTCACTCACAGAGCACAGCAAGGCGGCAAAGCGGTCGGATAGCGGCGCTATCTGACTCCTTTGCCAACGCCGGAGCTGCCCTACGCGACCGAGCCAACCGACCGAATCTATCCTCGACAGATTCCTAGCTGGAACTGAACTTTTTTGACAATAGTACCACCTCTAACGCTTAGGGACCGGCTCCGGCAATCGCCAGCGACCTTCGACGTACAGATTGTAGGCGAAGGCAAAGGCAGATTCCGTATGATCGGCCAATTCACGCCAGCGCAGATCCGCCTCTGCCTCGGCCCTTGGCACTTCGACCAGCCGCATGCTGGTGGGATCCGGCCGACGATAACAGGTGCGCGTACGGGGTAGACCCAAGATCACCAGGGCGTCATCGGTGAGCACGCCGATGTCGCGGTTGTGCTGCACGAAGGCGCGGCCCGGGCGCTGCGGATGGGCGGTGAGATCGTCGCCGAAGAAGGGCGCTTCAACGGTGAGCCCCGCGAGCGAGAGCAGCGTCGGCGCGAGATCGACTTGCGAGCAGAGCCGAGTGAGGCGCTGGCCCGTCCACGCCGGGTCGGGAGTCAGGAACAGACCGGGGACTCAGATTGGTGAGCAGCAAGCCCTGTTGCGACCAGCGGTCGAGCTGCGGCGTGCAGGCATTGCTGCTGCCCAGGCCGCCGACGAATTCCGCACCCAGGCTCTCCTCGAGGATCACCAGCACGTCATACGGATTCCTGCTGCTGACAGTGCCGATCTGCTTGCGCGGCGGGGCTCCGGGAGTCGGCACTTGCAATCCCAACCAGGCAGCGGCATCGCGTTCACCGCTATCTTTCGGCGGCACGCGATAGAAATGCTCGTAATCGAGGTGGGCAGAGAAAAAAGCCCGACCGACCTGCAGCACGCCGTTTTGCGCAAGCCCATCGATGATGCGATTGCCATGCGGACGTTTGGGAATGATCGCGATAAGGCCGGCGGCGAGGGCCAATGCCGGCACCAGCAGGAGCAGCCGCCGGGGTGCGGGTGGCGCCGCCCGGCGGGTCCAGGCCGCGATCGGCCAGGCAATAGCTAAGGATCCCGCCGCCAGACTGCCGACCACGGTCGGCACATGGTAGCTCTCCCAGATGTTGACGAAAACCTCATGCGGATAGATGCGGATAGATGAGGTAGTCGAGGGCGATGTGATTGAAGCGCGAGGTGAACTCGTCCCAGAAAAACCACTCTGCCGTAGCCAGGAAACCGAGCCCGAAGACCCACGCACCCAACACGCACCGCCGCGCCCAGGGTCCGTCGAAGAAGGTCGCCCGTGAGCCGATCACCAGCAGTAGCAGAGGAGTCAGGGCAAGCAATGACACCGCCGCATCGAGCACGCTGCCGAGCAGCAGGGCGAGCACCACGCCCGGTACCGAGGCGGCTTCTTGTTGATAGGCCACCGCCAAGGCGGCACGCAGCCCGGCGCCGGTGAGCAAGGGCAAGGTCAGCAGTGCCAGCGCCAAGCGCCAACGCGAAGGTCCATTGAACTCAAAGTCGGGCACAGGGCATCCTTGGGGCGGACAAACTGATACCTGTCCGTGATTTGTCGAGCCTAGGTGGGCTGCCGTTCGCGGCTTCCCGCGGATCATCCCGCGGATCATCCCGCCATCACGATTGGACGACCATTCGAGCACGCCTCGAAGCCAGACTCTAGTACCACATTTGCGAACGCCCACATCCTGATAAAAACCGGCGCTCTGTTTTGCAGAATCGACGGTGTTTTCCATGGCGACCCCGACTGGATTCGAACCAGTGACCTTCGGTTTAGGAAACCAACGCTCTATCCAGCTGAGCTACGGGGTCGTATTTAAGCATCCTTGCGCGTGCAGCGCGCAGGGCAAGACCAGTGCTC
>JBILBP010000396.1:0-2623 GCA_044353645.1 Planctomycetota bacterium
TGACGCTGCCGCGGGTCCAGTACACGGCATCCGTGAGATTGCGGCCCCAGACATACATCGACCACGAACGCGCTTCATAACCGACCTTCGCCGACCACAGGCGGTAGGCCTGCTGATCGATGAGGTTGTGATCGTCGGCGTAGTAGGCGCCGCTGGCGGCGAGATCGGTACGCGCGAAGAATCCCGCCTCGCTGCGCCACTGCACGCCGAGGTAGCCATTATAGCTGGGTGCCATCGGCAGGTGGTTGCCAGAGAGATCTGCGCTGCCTGAGTCGTACTCGGTGAACAGCGGCTGCAGAGCGCCGAAGCCGGTGACGAGATCGACTCCGGGCGCGACGTTGAGCGCCACATCGCTTTCGATGCCGGTGATGCGCGCGCGGGCGGCGTTGCGGATTAGAAAGGTCGTCGGCGGCACGAGCACCGTCACCTGCTTGTTGCGATAATCGGTGAGGAACGCCGCCAGCGAGCAACGCAGACGGCGATCCATGACCGCGAGGCGTTGGCCGAATTCATAGGTCCAGGCGGTTTCCGCCTCATAACCGCCATCGATCTCGGCCAGCGACGCCGGCGTCAGATTGTAACCACCGGGAGTACTCCCCCGGGCCACCGACCACCAGGTGAGGATGTCGTCGTTCCAGGCGTAGGCGAGACTGGCCTTGGGCAAGGGCAGGACGTCGTCACGGGAATCGGCGTAGGTGAACCCCGGCGTGAGATTGTCGCTCGCGGTATAGTCCACCGTCTGCCGAGCGTAGTCGAGGCGCAGGCCGAGGGTCGCGGTCCAACCCGGTCCGATGGCGAGGCCCGCCTGGCCGAAGGCGGCGGCGGTGGCGGTGCGCTGTTGGCCGGCACGCTGCATCTGCAAGCCCGGCGGCAGGAACGGATTGGGGGCGAGGGTCAGCGGGGCGTCGACCGCTTGCCTTTCGGCAGCGGCGAAGATCCCCACCAACCACGAACGCAGACCTTCGCCGCCACCATAGCGCACTTCCTGCGAGAGGCCGCGGGTGGTGGTGTCCTTGCGCAGGACCGAGCCGGGCACGGGCGAGAAATCGATGTCGAGATCGAACACATCATGCGTCGAGCTTACACCGGTGATGGCGGTGAAGGTGCGCTCGTCGGTGGCGCGGCTGAGGGTCAAGCCGCTGCTGAGGACGTCGTTGTTGAATTCGCCGGCCTCGCTGTTCTGGGTCTGATGCTGACGCGCCAGATCCAAGGGCGCGAACTGATCGCCGCTGGTGCGGTAGCGCGTGCCCAGGCCGGTGAGCTGGGCCTCCCAGCCCGAGCCGAGCTGCCACACTAGCATGCCCTGGGCGAGGACATCGCGACTCGCCGCCGCCTGCTCATCGTCATGCACAACATTGGTCCGCCAGCCATCGCTGGTGGTGCCAGCGGCAGCCAGACGGATGCCGACATTCCCACTCAACGGACCACCGGCGGCAGCGGAGGCCGTGGTCGTCCGCTGGCCCGCGCCAGAGGTCCCGGCATCGAGCGTACCCCACCCCGCCCAGACATCGCCGGGGCGACGGTTGGTGACGGCCACCACCCCCGGAATAGTGTTCTGACCGTACAAGGTTCCCTGCGGTCCGCGCAGAACTTCAAGCTGTTCGACATCGATGAGATTGTCCAAGCCCAATCCTCGCGGGCTGACGCCATTAACCACGATGCTCGCGGACGTCTGATCCGAGAGTCCGCTGATGCCGCGGATCACAGGATACGACGTATGTCCAGCGAGCTTGATGGTCGTGACATTGGCCATGGCGGTCGCCGCGTCATCGATGGTGCGATCACCGCGATCCTCGAGCTGCTGGCCGCTGACCACTACCACCGATGACGGTACGCTGCCGATCTCGGTGTTGGACTTGGTAGCGGTGACCACGATCGCTGGCTCCGGCAGCTCTTCCGCCGCCACCAGCTCCATCGCGGGCACCCAAACTGCGCTTGCCATGGCTACGAGGGTGAGCGAACAACGGCACCGCATGCAGCATGGATAGATGATAACCGTGCAGTACGCAAGCTCAGCTTGCAATGTATGTTACGGTATCACATCGACAGCAGCTGGTGGATTCGGCTGATGAACCGGCAGACGCGCCGGTTCCAGCAGCTGGCTGATGGCGTCATCGACATTGCGTTCGACCTCGGCGACGGTCGCACCACCGAGCTCGGCGGTGACGATGATTCCCTGGGCATCGACCAGGATCAGCCGCGGAATCGAGTCGATATGCCACGCCGCAGCGAATTCCGAATCCCACCCCAGGCCATCGCCGACCACCGGATAATCGATGGCGTAAGTCGCGATCCACGCCGGCAGGCCGGCCAGCGTATCCTTGTTGTCCAGGGAGACGCCGAGCACGGCCACGCCCTTCGCCCGCCAGCGTTTGGCCAAGGCGCTCACCGCCGGCGCGGTCAGGGCGCAGGGCTTGCACCAGGTGGCGAAGACCTCGATCAGCACCGGCTGCCCTGGCGGGGCACCGCGCAAATCGGCGAGGATAATGTCGCCAGGCTTGCCATCGAGGCGCTTGAGACGCAACGGCGGCGCCGGTTGCCCGGCAAGCTTCTGCACCGCCGTCAGGGCCGCCTCGGCGGCGATGGTCGCCGCCGGATCATCGCGATGCTGCTGCAGGAAGAC
>JBILBP010000399.1:0-2622 GCA_044353645.1 Planctomycetota bacterium
TCGGCCACAGATCCTCGGCGCAGTTCTGCACCGGCGTACCCGACAGACACATGCGCCGCTTGGCGACGATCTTCATCGCCGCCCGCGTGGTCTTGGCCTCGGGGTTGCGGATGACGTGGGCCTCGTCAAGCAGCACGGTGCTGTATTCTATCGAGCCGAGGAGCTTGATGTCACGCTGAAGGATGTTGTAGCTGGTCAGCAGCAAACCCTTCTTCGGCAACTTGTCGGCGGTCTTGACGCGATCGAGACCGATGTGCACATGCACCGGCATGCCGGGGGTGAACTTGACGCATTCGTCGGCCCAGTTGTCGACGACCGACCTGGGCGCGATGACCAGGTGCAGACCGGGATCCTCGCCGTGGCGATGAAGCACGAAGGCCAGCGACTGCACCGTCTTGCCCAGACCCATGTCATCGGCGAGCACCCCGCCGAGTCCACGCTTGGAGAGGAAGACCATCCAATCGAAGCCGGAGTGCTGGTATTCACGCAGCGTCGCATTGAGGCCCTTGGGCAGCTCGACGTGCGGGATGTCGGCGCCGCCCTTGGCCAGGGTGGCGAGGTCCTTGGTGATGTCGTCGAGGCTCATGCGCCCGCCGGATTCGGCGAGCGACACGGCCATCGCCGCCGCGTGACGCGGGACGCGGACCTTGCCGCCGACTTCTTTCAGCCCGCCGAACTCGGCGAGCGTGCGATAGCGGTTGAGCCATTCGTCGTTGATGCGCGCGCGCAGACCGTCTTTGAAGACGATCACACTCTGGCCGCGGGCGGCGTTCTTCAGCAGCTCCTTGATCGGCACGTGACGGCCGTCGACTTCGGCTTCGATCTCGAGCTCGATGAAGTCCTCGTGGGCGGTGACCTTGGCGGTGGTCTGGATGTCGGTGGGCTTGCGACCACGATGGAGCTTTTCGCGGCCGCGGATCTCCCAGCCCAGGAGGTTGGGGATGACCTGGGCCAGGAAGCGATCGGCGGCATCGCCGTCGGCGACGAAGCCGAAGGCGCCCCGGCGCTGCACCAGAGCCCCGCGCTTGATGAACTCGTTGCAGCGCTGCAATTCCAGATCGCGATCGCGTTCGCACTTGATCACCGTGCCATCCTTGGCCTCGGCAACGATCATGCCGATGCGTTCGAGCGGATCGACTTCCGGGAGGTCCTCGTGGTATTTGAAGCGCACCTGGCCGCACAGCCGGCTGTCGACTTCGTACATCTCGAGGATCGGTTGCGGACGGCCACGCACCTGCTTGGCGCGGTCAGCCTGCGGCGGCACCTGGCCGGCGTGGGCCAACAGCGCGCGCCACGGCTCACGCACCAGGAGTTCCTTGGCGACGGTGATCGGACCCGACATCAGCGGATCGAGGTGCTCGGCCGGGCCGGTCCATTCGAGGGGGATGATGCGCCCGCGGAAGACGATATAAGGCCCGGGCATGCACCAGACGTTGGCGACCATGGCGCCGCCGACTTCGAGGTAGAGGCGCACGCGCTCGCCTTTGTCTTCCATCATCAGCCGCGGACTGCGTGGGCTGCCTTCGATGACGCAGGGGAACTGCTGGCCATCGATGATCATGATCGGTGGCGGATGGGTGCCACGGACCTGGCCGAGGGCGCGCTGGATGGAATCGACTTCGTAGAGCGGATCGTGCTTGATGCCGGTGGCACCTTCAACCTTGAGCATGCGCGTGCGCTTGCACTCCGCCGAGAGCGTACGATCGAGGGTGAGGATGATCGGGGTGGCGATGCGCGGACGTACCGGGGCCTCGATGAGAGGTACCTCAGGATTCTCGATCATCTTACTATTTGGAGCATTCTTGGGCATGTACCGCTCTCTCTCTACGCTTCGCAAGGGACGATTCTCAAACCAACCTACCCGCTACGTGTACCCTCAGAACATTTCCGAAGAAATGCCCGGCAGGCAACCTGACGAGGAACCGCTGGCACTTTTGGAACGGTTGGAACGGCTCCCTAGTGCGCGGCGGTCCGGCATCCTAGCAGGACGGCGCCCACTTCAACAGGAGAATCTCAACGAAAAGTCCGCTGACGGCGGTTGACGCCTGGCTGATGACGCCTTGCCTCCCAATCCACACGCAGCCGCGCTGATGAACTATGGAAGCGAGACCTTGTCATTAGCACCCTCGCAGGCTCTCCCTTGATTCCAATTATATTCACAAACTACTACCAAATAATGGTTAATGATTCGCACTCGAGCCTGGACGAAAGTCACGGGGCGGGTCCAAACGATCTACACCACGCGCTGCAAGGGCTCGCTACAGCCAGCGCTCAAGTGAAACGCCTCAGTGACTCGGAGGGGCCCGTGTTCACGTCCGTGGGTCGGTCATCCCGAGAGCGGGTGCTGCTGATGGGCATGGACGAATCCGCACGAATATGGGCGAAAGACTTTTCCCTGCGAGATCCTGGCAATTTCCGCCGGCGACCTGCCCCGGACCTGCCGGTATGAAGAGCGTGCCACGATCATTGGACCCAGCACAGCGGGTAAACGCGGCTGCAAAAATCGGCAATCTGTCCCTCGACGCGTCACGGGAATCCCTGCCCAGGATCTAGGCGGCAAGGACGACGATTCAGGCTGCGTCGGCATGAATAGACGCTAGAAGATGGCCACCTGCGCACCTG
>JBILBP010000398.1:0-2622 GCA_044353645.1 Planctomycetota bacterium
GGCGGCGAGCGAAGCCGATTGGTCGACGGAATACCTCAGCCTGATCCTGGCGGTGAAGATCGTCGCCGATGTCGCCGAGGCCGTGGCCTTCACCAATCGCTACGGCAGCCATCACAGCGACAGCATCGTCACCGCTGAGCCGGCGGTGGCCGAACGCTATCTGCGCGAGGTCGACAGCGCCTGCGTCTACCACAACGCCTCGACGCGGTTCACCGACGGCGGACAGTTCGGCTTCGGGGCCGAGGTCGGCATCAGCACCAATCGCCTGCACGCGCGCGGGCCGATGGGCCTGGCCGAGCTGTGCACGTATAAGTACGTCTGTCGTGGCCAGGGTCAGGTGCGTCAGGGATGACGACGCAGCTGCGGGTTGGCTGCTGGGCATTCACCGCCAGCGCCGAGGTGGCGAGCAACGCCGCTGAGATCCGCCGCGGCATCGCAGCCGCGGCGACCGCCGGAGTACGCGTGCTGCTGACCCCGGAATGCGCCCTCACCGGCTATCCCGGGGCGGTGCGTGCGGATCTTGCCGATCTCGATGTCTGCGCCCTGGCCGAGCACGAGGAACGGCTGCTGGCCGAGGCCGAGCGCGTCGGCGTGGTCCTGATCCTGGGCACGGCCTCGCCCAGCGGCAGTCCGCCAGGGAAAGGCAGTTGGACCAACGAGGCGGTGGCGCTGACTGCGCGCTACCGCAAGCGCTGTCTGACCCCCGGCGATACTGCCTGCTTCACCGCCGGCAGCGAACCGGCGGTACTCACCGTCGATGGTTGGCGTTTGGGTTTAGCGATCTGCTACGATCTGCGCTTTCCCGATGTCTGGAGCGACCTCGCGCGACTCGCGGTTGATGCCAACCTGGTGCTCGCGCACATGGCCGGCAGCGATCTCGAGCCGGGCACCAAGGCGGCGGTGATTCCGGCGTTTTGCGCGGTGCGCGCCGCCGAAACCGCGACTCCGCTGGTGCTCGCCAATACCGCCGCCGGGGATCGCTGGCTGGACTCGGCGACGTGGGATGCGCGGGGCGTGCAGGGCGCGCGCACGGCGTCCGGACTGCTGGTGACCGAGCTCGCCCGGCGCACGGACTATGCGCCGTGGTATGGCGGTTTGCGCTCGACCTATCTGCAGCGTACACGCTGAGAGAACCAGACTCATGTCGTTCCCGATCTTCATTCCCTGTTGAACTCCTCCGCTGAATAGGTGGGCCCGTGCCATGTCGATCCTGCAAACCCAAGCCCGACTCGTGGCTGACTATCAGGCCCTCCCGGATTGGGAATCGCGCTATCAGAAGATTATCGCCCTCGGCCGGGCGCTGCCGCCGCTGCCTGAGGAATTCCGCACCGACGCCAACAAGGTGCGCGGTTGTTCCTCGACGGTGTGGTTGCACGCCACCCCGGCCGGCGAGCGCATCGTCTTCCATGCCGACAGCGATGCCGCCATCCCCAAGGGCCTGGTGGCGCTGCTGCTCCAGGTCTATTCCGGGCAGCCGGCGAAGGCCATCCTCGCCGCCCCGCCGGAATTCATCGAAGAACTCGGGCTCAATCAGAATTTGTCCCCGAATCGCGCCAATGGCCTGACCGCCATGGTCAAGCAGCTGATGGCCTATGCCGTAGCTTTGAACGCGCGTGGTGCATGAGCAGCGCGCCGCTCCTGGTCCATGATCTCGTCGCCAGCGGCACGCCCACGCGCTGGGTGATGGTTCTCCACGGTCTCGGTGACAGCAAGGAAGGTTGGAAGCCGGTCGCCGATTACCTCGCCTTGCCCGCCACCGGATGGATCTTCGTGCAGGCTCCGGATTGCTATTACGACGGCTGGTCGTGGTTCGATCTGCGTCTGCCTGATCCACTGCCGGATTACACCCAGGTCCTGCGCAGCCGCACGCGCCTTCGCGAATTGCTGACCCATCTCGAGGCCACCCGCGGCATCGCCTGCGAAAACCTCACGCTCATGGGTTTCAGCCAAGGCTGCCTGATGACCATGGAAGTCGGTCTGACGCATGAACGGCCTTTCGCCGGCCTTGTCGGGATCAGCGGCTGGGTCGCCAATATCGAGGCCTATCCAAGGGCGTTCGGTGCCGCTGCCGATCGCCAGCGCATCCTCATGACCCATGGTACCGCCGATCAGGTGATTCCGATCGCGGTCACCCGGCCGCAAGCGCACCGCTTGCAGGGGCTGGGCCTCGATCTGACGTGGCGTGAATATGCCAAGGCCCATGGGCTCGATACTGAATCCGAGCTGGGCGAGATCCGGGATTTCATCCTCGGAGCGAACCCCGCACCATAGCTGCGCTGCATGGGCGATGATGCCGGATTCGATGTCGATAGTGTCAACCAAGGGATAGCTTGCTCCTTGGCTGACCGACGCTTGAATCTTGCCCCCGGTCGCTGAAGGAGCTGCACATGGCTATCACCAAAGTTTGGATCGAAGACGGCTGCATCGTTTGCAATGCCTGCGAGACAACCGCCCCCGAAGTCTTCTCGGTTACCGAGGAAACCTGCAAGATCCGTGCGGAAGTCCGCGTCGATGGTCTGTTCACGCCGAACTTGGAAGAGCGGGCGCTGCTCAGCGGTAGCATCGGCAAGGAATTGGCCGACCAGATCCAGGAAGCCGCCGAAGGCTGCCCGGTGGAAGTCA
>JBILBP010000078.1:0-8996 GCA_044353645.1 Planctomycetota bacterium
GAAGGAACGCTTCCAAGCGCTGCACAAGGAGTTCGACGACCGTCAGGCCTACTGGAAAGACAAGAACCTGCCGCCGGAGCAGAAGACGCTCCTGTTCGATGAATCGTACAAGCCGGCCAAGGCGTTCTACGACATAGTCGAGAAGGAGATCTTCCCGCTGCTCGAGAACATCGATGCCAAAAACGCGGAGGCCAAGAAGCAGCTTACCATCGAGATCGAGGAGCTGATCGAGGTCAAACTGAACCCGCTCTTCGAACAGCATCGGGAGGCGATCAACAAGCTCTCTGATATAGTCGGTAAACATAGCAAAGAACTCGAGCAAGAAGACATCGCTCTCGCTAACTTCGCGACCTGGGGGCTGATCGGCTTCGCGGTGGTCGCGGTCCTGTTCACGATCTTGATCAACAGGACCACCATCAAACGCATCGCCGGCCCGGTGGAGGCGTTCCTGGTCCGCCTGCAGGAACAGACCACCAGTCTTGGCGACTCAATGCATCACCTGCGTCAAGCCAGCAGCGGCCTTGCCGACGGCAGCAGCCGCAGCGCCGCGAGTCTGGAAGAGACCGTCGCCAGCCTGGAAAATCTCGCCGATCTGACCCGCCGCAATGCCGATCACGCCCGCCAGGCCGACACCTTGGCTAAACAGGGCAATCACGAGGCCACCAGCGGTGAAGCGATCGCGCGCAGCGCCGCCACCGATGCCGCCGAGCGCTTGGGCCAGTTGCGCAAGAGCCTCGCGGACATCGACCAGGCCACCCGCGAGACCGCGAAAGTGGTCGGGACCATCGATGAGATCGCCTTCCAGACCAACCTCCTGGCGCTGAATGCCGCCGTCGAGGCCGCCCGTGCCGGTGAGGCCGGGGCGGGTTTCGCGGTCGTCGCCGACGAGGTTCGCAGCCTCGCCCAGCGCAGCGCCGACGAGGTCAAGAGCACCAGCGCGCTGATGGAACGCAGTCAGGCCGCCGCCGCCAAGGTCGTAGCCGCCGCCGCCGAGCTCGAGCAGCATCTCAAGGTCAGCCTGCAGCAAGATGTCGTGAATGCCTTCACCAAGGTCGTCGAGGGGACGCGCAAGGTCACCGATCTGATGGCCGAGGTCAGCCAGGCGACCAACGAGCAGAGCCAGGGCGTCGAGCAGATCCGCAAGGCCCTGGCTGAGATCGACCAGGTGACCCAGGCGAACGCCGCCGTCGCCGAGGAGACCGCCGCCACCAGCGACGAGCTGGGTGGCCGGGCCGAGGAGCTTGCCGCCGGTGTCGATCGCTTGGTGGCCACCGCCAGCGGCAAGGTGGTTGCCGAAGCCGAGCATGAAGCGCCTGGTTCCAAGTCGCCGGCGCCCAAGTCCCCGGCGCCTAAGTCCCCGGCGCCCAAGTCCCCGGCGCCCAAGTCGCCGGCGTCTAAGCCGGCAGCGGTCGCCAAATCATCGAGCATCAAGGCCTCGCCAGCAAAGAATGCTGCCGCTAAGGAAGAGGATTTCCTGCCCCTCGACGGGGCCGGACATCAAGGTGACTTCAAAGGTTTTTGAAGGATCCAAGGGCCTCGTCCGTGATCATCGCTGATGACCATCGTCACCTGTAGGTCGTCAGCCGTGCGCGGGCGTATGGCCCGCTTGGTCCAGGAAGCGGCCCGCGCCCGCGCCCTTGATCTGCCCTTCTTGGTTTTTCAACGGCGGCAAGCGTCTCGTCGTTGGCAGGTCGGGGCCTCCGACTTGACGCTGTCGCGAATCTGAAGGTATAATGATCAAGTTTGATCTCCATCCACTCCGTCATCGGTGCCGGAACCACGTTTAAAATCCGCCTGCCACCTGCCTGTTCCTAACGAGAAACCCATGGCTGCTATTCCTTCCCGTCGCACGCGCAGCGCTGCGAACAAATATCTGACCTTCGTGCTCGCCAAAGAGCACTACGGAATCCCCATCCTCAAGGTCCAAGAGATCATCGGTGTCCAGGAGATCACGCCAGTGCCGAGGATGCCGCCCGAAGTCCGTGGCGTGCTCAATCTGCGCGGAAAAGTCATCCCGGTCATCGACCTCCGCCTGCACTTCGGCTTCGCCTCGATCCCCGATAGCAAGCGCACCTGCATCATCGTCGTGCAGCTGTCGCACGCTGCCGGCGAAGATGGATCGCCGGTGATCATGGGGGCGGTGGTCGATCAGGTCAGCGAAGTCCAGGATATCCCGCCGGATCAGATCGAGCCGGCGCCCGCCTATGGCAGCCACAGCCACGACCGCGAGACCATCGCCGGCGTCGGCAAGATCGGCAAGCGGGTGGTGATGATCCTCAACATCGATCAAGCCCTCGGTCGCGAAGCCGTCGTTCTCGCTACTCCCTAAATCACCCCCTCGTTCGTACCTCTTCCTTCTCGGAATCGTCATGAGCACTAATGCCAATGCCCTCTCACGTCGCCTGAAAATAGCGGCCACCATCAGCGTCGTATCGCTGATCGTGCTTTCCCTCGCGGGGATCCTCCTCCTCGATACCTTCCGTATCGGCTCACCGCGCTACCAGCAGGTGATCGACGACAAGGATCTCGTCGCCGATATCCTGCCGCCGCCGGCGTTTATCCTTGAGTCCTATCTCGAGGTCTACCAGTTAGCGATCGCTCACGACGAGAAGCATGCGGTAGAGCGGAAGGAACGCTTCCAAGCGCTGCACAAGGAGTTCGACGACCGTCAGGCCTACTGGAAAGACAAGAACCTGCCGCCGGAGCAGAAGACGCTCCTGTTCGATGAATCGTACAAGCCGGCGAAAGACTTCTTTGACATAGTCGAAAAGGAGATCTTCCCGCTGCTCGAGAACATCGGTGCCAAAAACGCGGAGGCCAAGAAGCAGCTTACTATCGAGATCGAGGAGCTGATCGAGGTCAAACTGGACCCGCTCTTCGAACAGCATCGGGAGGCGATCAACAAGCTCTCCAAAAATGTCCTTGTCCATAGCAAAGAACTCGAGCATGAAGACATCGCTCTCGCTAACTTCGCGACCTGGGGGCTGATCGGCTTCGCGGGGGTCGCGGTTCTGTTCACGATCTTGATCAACGTCACCACCATCAAACGCATCGCCGGCCCGGTGGAGGCGTTCCTGGTCCGCCTGCAGGAACAGACCACCAGTCTCGGCGACTCGATGCATCACCTCCGTCAAGCCAGCAGCGGCCTCGCCGACGGCAGCAGCCGCAGCGCCGCGAGTCTGGAAGAGACCGTCGCCAGCTTGGAAAATCTCGCCGATCTGACCCGCCGCAATGCCGATCACGCCCGCCAGGCCGACACCTTGGCCAAGCAGGGCAATCATGAGGCTACCAGCGGCGAAGCGATCGCGCGCAGCGCCGCCGTCGATGCCGCCGAGCGCTTGGGCCAGTTGCGCAAGAGCCTCGCGGACATCGACCAGGCCACCCGCGAGACCGCGAAAGTGGTCGAGACCATCGATGAGATCGCCTTCCAGACCAACCTCTTGGCGCTGAATGCCGCCGTCGAGGCCGCTCGTGCCGGTGAGGCCGGGGCGGGTTTCGCGGTCGTCGCCGACGAGGTTCGCAGCCTCGCCCAGCGCAGCGCCGAAGAGGTCAAGAGCACCAGCGCGCTGATGGAACGCAGTCAGGCCGCCGCCGCTAAGGTCGTGGCTGCCGCCGCCGAACTCGAGCAGCATCTCAAGGTCAGCCTGCAGCAGGATGTCGTGAATGCCTTCACCAAGGTCGTCGACGGGACGCGCAAGGTCACCGATCTGATGGCCGAGGTCAGCCAGGCGACCAACGAGCAGAGCCAGGGCGTCGAGCAGATCCGCAAGGCCCTGGCCGAGATCGACCAAGTGACCCAGGCGAACGCCGCCGTCGCCGAGGAAACCGCCGCCACCAGCGACGAGCTGGGTGGCCGGGCCGAGGAGCTTGCCGCCGGTGTCGATCGCTTGGTGGCCACCGCCAGCGGCAAGGTGGTTGATGAAGCCGAGCAGGAAGCGCCTGGTTCCAAGTCGCCGGGGCTCAAGTCGCCGGCTCCCAAGTCCCCGGCTCCCAAGTCGCCGGCGGTCGCCAAATCATCGAGCCTCAAGGCCTCGCCGGCAAAGAATGCTACCGCCAAGGAGGAGGATGTCCTGCCGCTCGACGGGGCCGGACATCACGGGGACTTCAAAGGTTTCTGAAGGATCCAAGGGCCTCGTCCGTGATCATCGCTCAGGAATACCGTCACATGCATGTCTACAGCCATAGCGCTACTCTCCTGGTCAGCAGGTTGTCATTTCAGTCCACTCGCGCAGGTGCGCATCGTCGGGTACGCATATGAGCCAGCGCATTCTGGTGGTCGAAGACAATCATGTTAATCAGAAGGTGACCATTGCCCTCCTGCAGCAAGCCGGTTTCGAGACCGATCTGGCGGAGGATGGCCTGGAGGCGATCCAGGCCTTCCACTCCCGGGTCTATGATCTGGTGGTCATGGACTGCCAGATGCCGCGTTGCGATGGGTGGGAAGCGACTCGTGCGATCCGCAGGCTCGAGGCGACCGAGGGCAAGGGTCGGCATGTGCCGATCGTCGCCCTCACCGCTCAGGCGCTGACTGGCGATCGCGAAAAATGCATCGCCAGCGGCATGGATGATTATCTGACCAAACCGGTCGATGGTAAGATCCTCTTGCAGGTGGTGCGCCTGCGCCTGGGACTGTGCGGTGAGGGCTCTGGTGTCTCTGGTCAAGCCGCGGATTCCCTGGTCCCGACCAGCGCAGGTGATTCTGAGGAGATCATGCAGCTCGACCAGGCGGTGGTTCAGAATCTCCAGCTCTATGGGGCCGCCACCGTGGCCCAGGTCTATGGCCTGATGCACAACGACCTCACCGTCTGGAGTGCGCATCTCAAGCAAGCTATCGCCAGCTCCGATCTGAATGCCGTGGCCAAGATCGCCCATCGGATGAAAGGCGGCTGCGGTACGGTCGGGCTGAGCGTCCTGACCCGGGCCATGGACCACCTCGAACGCCAGGCACGGGCCGGAAACCACGCCGCCGTGACCACCGAATGGCCCGCCTATCAACGCCTCATCTCGGCTGCGATCGCCGCCATTCGTCCTCTGACCGAAAGCCTGGCAACGTGAAACTCGCCGCCAACGAACCCCAGCAGCCGCGCCCGCTCAACGTCCGGCTGCTGGTCGTCGATGACGATCCGGTCATCCGTCTGATTCTTGAACGTCATTTCACCATGCAGGGTTTCATGGTCACGGTCGCCGCCGATGGCCAGGAGGCCCTCCAGGCGTTGGCCATGTCGCGTTATGATCTGGTGATCACCGATCTGCTCATGCCCGGCATCGACGGCCTGGATCTCTTGCGCAGCATCCGTCAGGATTATCCGCTGATGCGGGTCATCATCATGACCGGCGACGTGACCATCGACAACATTCTCAACGTCCTGCATGAGGGAGCCTTCACCTTCGTGACCAAGCCCCTCGATGATCTCGTGCCGCTCGAATTGGCGGTGAATCTGGCGCTGGCGTTGATCCAGGGTTGGCTTGATCAGCTGGGTAAGCTGCAGCGCCTGAAATCTAGCCAAAGCCTTTCGGTGAACCCGCCATGAGCGAAAATGACCTCGGCAATAGAATTGATGACCCCGAGCTTTTAGCCGGATTCCTCGACGAGACCCGGGATCAGCTGGATCTCGTCGGCGATCAGCTGGTGCAGCTCGAAAACCAGCCGGGCAACAAGACGATCATCGAATCGATCTTCCGCGCCGCGCATTCGATCAAAGGCAACAGCTCATTCTTCGGTTTCATGACTGCCAAGCAGTTGGCGCATCGCCTGGAGAACCTCCTTGACGCCATGCGCAAGGACAAGCTCGCCGCCGATCGCGATGTCATCAGCTGCCTGCTCACCGGACTCGATCATCTCGGCAGCATCTTCGAGCGCATTCGCACCAGCGGTGAAGAGTCCACTGATCCGGCGGTCTTCGATGCCATCATTGAGAGCATCCAAGTGCAGGAGCAGCGGGCGGGCGGGGCCCCCGGCGAAAGCACGGATTGGGCCTCCATCAACGGCGATATCCGCGCTGCTGAGGAGGCCCTGTCTCGGCTACCGGTGACCGAACACCCCGCTGTACAAAAGGTCATCGCCCATCTGCGGGCCCTCGATCCCGGTAAGGCGATCCGTGTCGAAGCGCTCCCCAGCAAGGGTATCCTCGGGGAATTGAACGATATCCTGGCACCGCCGATGAACGGGGTCCTCGATCCCGACCAATCGTCGCAGGTCCTCGTCCTGCTGGAGCAGGTCCTCGCCGCCGCTGTCGATGACTACGCGCGCAACCTCGCTTTGGAAATGATCGATGGCTATCGGACTTTCACTGAAGCCATGGGCTTCGATCCCCTGCTGCGCGAATTCCTCCAGGAGCGTCTGCTGAAGATCCCCGGCATGCAGGGATTCGCGAGCTTGATGACCGCTGCCGCGGACGAAGTTTCGTCCGCCTCAGTGGAGACCTCGGCGCCGCTTGCCAAGGGCAAGCCGATCAGCGAGGAGGAGATCGCGGCTTCTGCCCAGGGGGCCAATCAGGGCGATAAATCGATGCGCGTCTCGGAGGCGCGCGTCGATACCTTCCTGCATTATGTCGGCGAACTGCTGGTGGTCGGGGACATGTTCGATCACTTGCAAGGTCGGGCACGCGGCCTTTCCGCCGGCGGTCACCCTTCGCTGCATTTGCTGGCGCGCGACCTGCGGCGGGCCACCGAGACCTTCGCCGACCTTTCGAGCAAGCTGCAGTCGTCGATCATGGGCGTCCGCAAGATCCCCATCCGTCGGCTGCTGCAGAAGGTCCCGCGCATCGTCCGCGATGCCTCCCAGGCCAAGGGCAAAGAGGCCATGGTGGTCATCGAGGACGACGACATCGACATCGACAAGAGCCTCATCGATCTCATGGATGCGCCCTTGACGCACATGGCCCGCAACGCCGCTGATCACGGCATCGAGAAGCCGGAAGATCGCGAAAAATTAGGTAAGCCGCGCGTCGGCAACATCCTCGTCAGGGCTGCGGAAACATCATCTTCGATCGTCCTGACCATCGAAGACGATGGCGGTGGCCTCGATCTCGAACGCATTCGTGCCAAGGCCGAATCTCTTGGTCTGGTCAAGCCAGATTCGGTGATGTCTGAACAAGATGTAGTCAACTGCATCTTCGCCAGCGGTCTTTCTACCGCTGAAAGCATCACCGACATCAGCGGTCGCGGGGTAGGCATGGATGTGGTGAAGCGGGCGATCGATGATGCCGGCGGCACCATCCAGGTGCACACCGTGCGCGGTAAGGGCTCGTCCTTCGTACTCACCCTGCCCAAGCGCGTAACCACGCAGATCCTGCCCGGCTACCTCATGCGCCTGCGGGATCAGCTCTTCGTGGTCCCTCTCGAGCGTGTACGCGAGACATTCCGCATCGACACCGAAGAGCTTTCTAACATAGGCAGCGGCGGCCGCTGCCTGATGCGTCACGGCGAGATCCTTCGTTTTCTCTCGCTCGCCGATGCCCTCGACCTGCCGGCGATGGACTCCGTGGCGCGCGCCACGGCGGTTACCCTCGAAAGCAAGGGCAAGCGTCTGGCGATCGAGGTCGATCAGGTGGTCGGGGTGCAGAAGGTCGTGGTCTGCAACATCCGCGGCCTGCCCGCCACCAATCCCCTGCTCGGCGGCGGAGCGCTCATGGGCGATGGCAGCGTAGCGATGATCCTCAACGTCGATGGCCTTGTGGAGTACTGATGGCCGATCCGACACGCTCAGCGGTATTCCTGCTCCCCGGAGAGATGCACTACGCCCGTGAGCCGACGCAGATCTCGACCCTGCTGGGTTCGTGTGTGGCGGTGGTGCTCACCGATGCGCAGCATCGCTTCGGCGGCATGAACCATTTCCTCCTGCCGCATACGATGGGCAGCTTGCCGCCGGGAAAATGCGGCGATCAGGCGATCGCCATGCTCTTCAAGATGGCGGCGATGGCCGGGAGCAAGCTGACCGATCTGCGGGCGACGCTCGTCGGTGGCGGAGGTCAGGTCGTCGGGCATCTCGGTTCGATCGTCAGTGCCGGACTCGGCGACGTCGGCGAGCGCAATATCGCCGCTGCTCGTGAAGCCCTCCTCGCCGCCGGTGTGGGCATTAGCCGCAACGAGACCGGGGGCATGCACGGCCGCCGGGTACGCCTGTACACCGATACCGGTGAATTGGTCGTAGAATCGATCATGCAGGATGCTGCCACCAGTGCCGCCCATGCGAAAGCCATGGCCTTGAAGAAGCGCAAGATTCGCGTCCTGATCATCGATGATTCCGCCACCGTGCGCAATCTGCTCAAGCAGACGCTCGCCGACCATCCCGATCTCGAAGTCATCGGCGAGGCCGAGGATCCCTTCCAGGCCCGGCAGCAGATCATGGAGCTCGACCCCGATGTCCTGTGCCTGGACATCATCATGCCCAAACTCGACGGGCTGTCCTTCCTCAAGCGCCTGATGGCCTACAAGCCGATCCCGACGGTGGTCATCAGCACCATCGCCAAAGCCGGCTCGGAGATGCACCACAAGCTCATCGAGGCCGGGGCGGTGGCGATTTTTGACAAGGAGGATCTGGCCTTGTACATGGGGCTCGAGTCCTGCCGCGCGAAATTGATCCCCGTATTGCTGCGCGCGGCGACCGCTGTTGTGCGCAAGATCGGCACCTAGTTCCATGGCCATGATCGATCCTCGCAGCTACGCTCGGCTTAAGGTCCTGGTCCGTGATCTCGCCGGCATCGATCTCAAGCCCGGCAAAGAGGCCCTGGTCGCGGGGCGTCTGCAGAAGCGCATGCGCGAACTGCAGATGGTCGACTTCAACCAGTACCTCGACCATCTCGGTGGTGCTGAGGTCACCGATGAGATCGTGCTCCTGCTCGATGCCTTGAGTACGAACGTCACGGCTTTCTTCCGCGAAGCCGAGCATTTCGCGCTGTTGCGGAGCATGACCGCGACGTGGATTGCCGAGGGTCGCAGCGAACTGCGCGTATGGTGCGCCGCCTGCAGCACCGGCGAGGAGCCCTATACCCTCG
>JBILBP010000401.1:0-2605 GCA_044353645.1 Planctomycetota bacterium
GGTCGAGGTTGAGGTTGACCGGATTGACGAGAATGTCTTTGCGCTGCCGCCGTTGCTTGGTGGTCAGGTTGACGGGCGACTTGAGCCAGATCCAGCGCGTGCGCACCAAGACGGCTTTGCCTTTGACCGCGGGCACGGCGGGCACGCTCGACGGTGGTGAAGGGCAGAAGATTGCGCACTCGTTCCCATCCATCGGTCCCTTCGCCGTCGACGATACGCCCGTCGCGCACAGCCCTCAAGGGTGCCGATCGCACACCGATAGTTCGCCGTCAGGCGGTCAAGCGACCCACGAATTCACCGGAAGACCGAAAAAACCAGCTCACAAAAAAGCTAGCTCGGCCGAGGGGTGTTGCGCAAGGCGGCGCCGCAGACCAGGGCCGGAAGCCACAGCAGCCAGCCTAGCAGGGTGCACGCCAAGAGCAGCTGCAGGAGTCCGGCGCTGAGCGCCGAACCTCGCCAGAACCACGGATCAACGGCATAGAACGCCACGCGTTGGCGACTGTCCCAGCCGCCAACAGCCAAGACCACGTCATGGGCATCGACCACCGCCAGACGGCCGAGGGCATAACTGCCGAGCAGTGGTCCGAAGGGTCCGGTGAAGGCCGCGATCAGCCCCAGGCCGAGCACGTAGAAGCGCAGGCGCAGCGTGCCGCGGAGGACCTGTACGCCGGCGGCCATCCCCTCCAGTATGGGTGTCTCCGCGATCGGCAGGCCGCGTTCGCGACGTACCGCTATGGCCAAGGAATCGAGCATGGGTATCAGCAGCAACGGCACGAGCAGCGCCCACACCGCCAAAGCTGCGACCGCCCCGAGACCCAGGGCCATACTGGCGCGTACCATGTACCACCACCACGTCACGTCACCCGGCCAGCAGGCGACGCTCACCCCGATCGCGACCAGCAGCAGCGCGCTCAGGGCCACGGCGTGGACGGACAAGGGCCGCCACCACAGGCCGGGATGGGCGAGGAACCAGCGCAGGCCGAGCAGCGGCCAATAAAAACGATCGTCAGGCGGCACGGTGCTCGGCTCCTGACCAGGGATCAGTCCTGGCGGGGTCCAGCAGCAAGACCATCAACGCGCCCACGCGCAGGCCGGCGGCGATCACCATCAGGGACCACGCGACCAGGGTCACGTGGCCTTCAAGCAGAGGTACACCGACGTGCATGAGTCCGGCCATGGTCATCGCCCCCAGGGCTCCCAGTCCCACCAATAGGGCGGGAAAACGCGTGTCTCCGGCGGGACAGAGTTCCTGTTGCCGGCTGACCAGGGCGATGCCCCACATGCCTTTGGCGATGCCCGAGAGCATCAGGCACGGACCCAGCCACCAAGCATCGGGCATCACCAGAAAGGCTCCATCGCAGGCCAACAGCAGAGCCGCGGTGACGGTCAGCAGGCGCTGTCCTCCGAGGCGGTGGAGCATCCAGCCGGCGAGGAAAATGCCCCCGAGCATGGCCGGAAAAAAGGCCCACGCTTGGGTCGCGGCGAAGGTCGCCGTGGTGACGCCGCGCTCATGTAGCAAGGTCGGCAGGTAGGCCATCGAGATCGCCATCGCCGCCACTGTCAGCACGTTGAACAGCAGCAGTGGCGCGTATCCGGGCGTCGTCGCCAAGGCCTGACGCAACGGCCGGCGCGGGGCTTCTTGAAGGTGCTCGGGCATGTCCGGACACTGCCCGAGCATCCACGTCGAGGCCAGGCACAGACCGGTGACGATGGCGAAGATCGCCATCAGCCACGGAAGGTGGGTGCCCTGGGCGGCAGCACCCTTGGGGAGAAGCAGTCCCATCATCAGCACCACCACCGCGGTGACGGCGAAGCTGACGCAGTTGCGCCACACCCAGAAGCGCGGGCGCAGCGGACGCGGCACCAGGGCCTGGGTCCAGACCACGAAGGCTGCGCCACCCGCGGCATGCGCGAGCTGGGCGAGGAAGATGCTGAGCAGGACGCCGCTGATGATCAGCGTCGGACTCCAGCCCCAGGTCAGGCCGGCCCACGGCCAGACGACGGTGCCCAGCCAGAATATCCGTCCCAATCCGGTATCGAAGACGCAGCGGCGTTTGGCATCGCGACCGGCGGCGGTGTGGTGGCGGGCGAGAACCAGTACCGCGGCGGCGAAGTTTCCGGCGTAGGCGACCAACGGCAGAAGCGCGAGGGTGGCGGTGGTGGCACCGAGCAGGGTCAGGTAGGTGACGAGGTAGAAGGATTCGCCGAACAGGGCGCCGGTGACCTGCGCCCACATGAACACCGGGATGCACTCGGTCAGCAGCCAGCCAAGTCCAGGTCGTCCACGTACGAGGGGGCCGGCGCCCAGGCGCATGGTCACACGATCAATCCACAGGTCGGCCACGATGGGCCCACGCTAGGAGTCTGTCGGAGATAGGCCAGCAAGGCTGACTCGGTCTCGCCGGGAATCTCCGGCGTTGTCGGAGTGTCCAAATAGCGCCGCTATTTGGCGCACTCCTCCGCCTTGGATCTGCCCAGCGATACACTTCGCCAGCCTCGTCGGCCTATCTCCGACAGACTCCTAGGCCGGGCGGGCAGCGATCCACACCTGCCGATCTCGCAGAGCACGCGTTGCTGGTCTGAAGTCTGAAGCATGCGCTTGCGG
>JBILBP010000079.1:0-8960 GCA_044353645.1 Planctomycetota bacterium
GGGCCAGGGGCCAGGGGCCAGGGGCCAGGGGCCAGGGGCCAGGGGCCAGGGGCCAGGGGCCAGGGGCCAGGGGCCAGGGGCCAGGGGCCAGGGGCCAGCGACCAGGGAACAGCGACCACCCGCACACGGGCAACCTGCCCGTGTCGGATCCTGGATCGACGGACTCTGAGCGACCATCTCGATTTAACCCTCAAGTTGCCTCCCCCCCTGCCGATGCTCCAGGCTGCGGTCCCGACCGGATCGACTCGGAGATGGCCATGGATGCCCAGGACACCCGCACTGCCCAGGAGCGCATCGACCAAGCGGAAGGCCGTCTCGCAGCCCTCCAAGAACAAGGGATCGATACCGCCGGACTCAACAGCCAGCTGGCTTTTGCGCGCGCGTCCTTGGCGCAGGGTCGGACGCTTGATGTCATGGCCATCTGCGAGGAGGTCATACTCTCGGCCAAACGCCTGCTCTCGCAGCCGCCGGTCGCCGTCACTCGGCCAGTGAAATCAGAGCGCATCATTACGCCGGCGGAAGCTCCGCAGACCGCTACTCATCCTCCGCCCGGGGGTGTGACCGAGAGCGCGGACGAACGCCGCCGCCTCACCGATGAGATCCGCCAGGCGGTGCAGGCTGATCTCGCGCCCAAGACCCTCAGCCCAGCGCAGGTCGATGAACGGATCCGCGTGTCGCTCCAGCAATCCCTGGAGCAGCAGTTCAGCCTGCTTCAGGAACAGCTCAGCAGCCGGCTCGAACTGCGCTTTCAGCGGCTGGCCGCCGAACCCAGCACCCACACCTACCCCAAAACAGATAAAAGTGCGGAGCTCGACGAACTGGAAGCACGGCTGGCGGCAGCTTTTGATCAGCACCTCGAAGCCCGCACCCGGCATCTCAATGAACAGGCGGCTCATAGCGTCACCGCCGCCGAACTGGTTGAATCGGAAGAGCGCCTCGCCGCGGCCTTTGATCAGCACCTCGAAGCCCGCGCCATCCACATCGGCCAGCAGACCGCGAGCGCTCTTGCCGCCGCTACCGCCGAGATGAAGACGCAGTTGGCGGACATCGCCGATCCGCAACGCCAGCAGGCATTCATCACCGCTGCCGTCGAGGCACTCATTACGCCGTTCATCGCACACGCCGAAGAGGATCGCCAGCGCACCAATGCCCAACTCGAAGCAACACTGAACGCGGTCGATACGGCCTTGCCCGCGGCTATCGCCCAGGCCCTCGAGGCAGCCCTGCCGTCGACGGTGGCGACGACGGTGGCGACAGTGGTGCAGGCGGTACTGCCGAGCGCAGTCAATGACTCGGTGCATGCGGCCATGGCCTCGGTCACCGAGACGGTCACCGAGACGGTCACCGAGGCAGTCGCCACGCCGGTCCGCGAACTGATCGCAGAAGCTTTGAGCAAGGCCGCCGAGCACAACGCACCCGCGGATATCGAAGCCCTCGCGACGCGTCTCGGCAATGATCTGCGTGCGGATCTCGATTGGCAAATTCAACGTCTAGCAGCCGAAAAAGGCTGGGTTACGCTCGCCGATGTACATTCGGAACTGCGCACAAGTGGCGGCGCGAAACCCGCCAGCGAGCCCAGTTCTGGTCCGGGTTTCGCTCGCCTCGAAGCCGCCCTGGTCGAGTTCGTCCGGCAGACCCAGAGCCAGCAGCAGCAGTTCCTCAATGTCCTTCAGAAACGCGTAGAGGAGGGAACGGCGGTGGTGGCGCTCAACGTCGCCAAGGCCCTGGGAGTCGAGCCGCATCGCTCCAGCACCACCTTCCATCCCCCGGCCAAATCCGCGGCGGGCGTCAGCAGCATGCCCGCACGCCCCCTCGCGAGCGTGGCTCCTGAGCCGAGCGTCCTGGAATCGCTGGCCGCCGCTCCGCTCCTGAGAGAGGGCGACCTCGATGTACTGACGATGAGCGACCAGCATCGCGCCCTTGGAACTCGGCTCGTGACTCCGCCGACAAGCGCAGCGCTCGTAAAGGAAACGACCGCCGAGAACTCGGCAGCACCGCAGCCTGCGACGAGATCGCGTACCGGCGATGAGATCTCGTCGGCGTGCCGACCCTCAACGATGCTCTTCGCCAATAGCTCCGGCGTGGATAACAGCGCATGGTCGCCGCAGCCGGCGGCCATCGTCGATCCGGGAATCACCACCAGCGTCGGCACCCGGCAGGAGCTCGACACGGACGTGCTGGAAATGAACCCGCTCGGGGGATCCACCGACGAGCTTGCCAGTGTCCAGGATCCGCTGACGCAGAAAACCATGGGCGTCAACCGTCAGCCACTGATGGCACAAAATGCGGAAAACGCCGACGCCGAGCCGTTCCCAAGCAGTGCCGACGATCGCCAGACCACCCGCGTCGTTACGGAGGCACTGGACCCGACCGCGGCCAGTGCGGCCACCGCAGCGAGCCCCGGGACAGCCGCGACTACACCCAAGACCTCGCGCGTCGAAGCCTTTACCTCCGGGCTCCGTAATCTGGTCAAGGATGAGGTGCAACGCCAACTGGCGAGCGAGTCCACGAAGGTCACCGCCAGTAGCAGCAACAGCACACCGGCGGTGGTCGAAAAAGCCCTGCCCCTGGCCGATCTCGAAGAGCGTATCCGTATAGGGGTCGAGAAGGCGCTGGCGGAGTTGACCGAGAGAAGACCGAGCAATGCCGAAGTACGACTCACCGTGCCGTGCGATACCGATCTGCGCGCCGCGATCACCCGTAGCATGCCCGACATGTTGCATGACCCCGCCATCCGCCAGCAAATATTAGGGGTCGTTGCCGTCGAGGCGATCGCCAATCCTGGCGCCTTAGGTGAACTCACCGGTATCCGCGCTTTCATCCGCGCTGAGGTAGGGCAAGCTCGTCTGGATAAACGGCAGCCCGAGAAAGAAAGTGAGATAGCCCCATCGGAGAACCGCGAAGCCCGTGAACACGCCACGACCCTTCTTTCCTAACCAGACGCTCCCGCTCATCCGCTCCATCCATGCCTATTGTTGAGATTGATGCGCTTCTCTTGCCCGGTCCGGTCACCACCGACCTGCCGGCGCATGTGCTTGCCGCGCTCTGCGAGCACGCTCCGTGCGGCATGGTCTTGTTCGATGCCCAGGATCGCCTCGCCTATGCCAATCGTGCCGCTCGCGAATGGCTGGGCGAAAGGCTGCTGAACGGATCCGAGCGCAGCGCTGTCGCTCAACGCCTAGACGCCAGCAACAGCGAACTCGCGCAGTTGCGACCCGGCAACAAGATGGTGGTGGTGGCCGGCAGCCGTCTCCTGGAGATCACCGTCCGCAGTGGCGCTGGCGCACCCGCTGTCGGCATCACCTGGCATATCCAGGACAGCAGTGCGGAACTGCGCCTGCGCTCGCAGCTCGCCGAAGAAGCCAGCTTCCTCGCCCATAGCAACGAAGCCTTCATGGTCCTCGATGCCCGCGGCACCATCCGCTACGCCAATCAATATGCCGAGCGCGAACGCGGCTATGCCACCAACGGCATGGTCGGCCTGAATCTGCTCGCGATCGAGCGCCTCTGCAATCCCAGTTATCAGGACAGCAAGCACCAGAGCGCCGAAGATCTCACCAACCGCCTGCAGACCCTGCTGCGCGACGGTGGCCATCATCGCTACAATGCTTGGCACAAGCGCATGGATGGCGGAGAGCTGCCCATCGAAGCGAGCCTGCGTTCGCATCGCATGAGTCAGGATACGGTCATCCTCCTCACCGCCCGCGATGATAGCCGGCGGCTCATGCACCTACAGGCGCTGCTGCAGGCCAAGCTCGAGGCTGAAACCGCCAATCGTGCGAAGAGCGCCTTCCTCGCTATCACCAGCCACGAGCTGCGGACTCCGCTCACCGGCATCATCGGCTTCTGCGATCTCCTGCAGATGGAGCTCGCCAGCGCTCCCCCCGAGATTGTCGCCAATACCTGCAGCTACCTGAAGCTGATCACCGAGTCCTCGCAGTCCCTGCTGGCGATCATCAACGACATCGTCGACCTCACCAAGATCGAAAGCCGCACTCTGGAGATCCGTACCGCCAGCGTCGACCTCGAGCGTCAGCTCGCGATCACTGCCAGCCTGTGGGCCGAACGTGCCGCCGCCAAGGGCATTACCTTGGTCCTGCGAGCGCCCATGGGAATTCCTCTGCGCATCAACACCGATGCCCAGCGTCTGCGCCAGATGCTCGACAACCTGGTCTCGAACGCCGTAAAGTTCACCGAACGCGGACGCATCGAACTGAGCCTCGAATTCATGGCCGATTGCATCGAGGTCACCATCGCCGACACCGGCTGCGGGATCACAGACGA
Organism: Planctomycetota bacterium; assembly: GCA_044353645.1. GTDB lineage: Bacteria > Planctomycetota > UBA11346 > UBA11346 > UBA11346 > CAIUVD01. Next base: position 4,285 of record JBILBP010000079.1, read on the forward strand.
TTTCAAGGCGCGCTTGTTCCAGGCCTTCTGGCAAGCCGCCGATCACCACACGCGCACCGCCGGCGGGAATGGCCTGGGCCTCTACATCTGCAAGAGCCTGGCCGATCTGATGGGCGGAAAAGTCTGGCTGCACCTGACCTCACCCTCAGGCAGCGTGTTCAAGCTGCGACTACCAAAACTGGTGTCGATCCGTCCCAGCGCACGTCTAATGAAATCGGATGTGTGGCTGCTCACGGCCAATGGGATTGAGCCGGAACGCTGACTGACGCTCGCCGGGGGCCAGCGACCAGGGGCCAGGGGCCAGGGGCCAGGGGCCAGGGGCCAGGGACCAGGGGCCAGGGGCCAGGGGCCAGCGACCAGGGGCCAGGGGCCAGGGGCCAGGGGCCAGGGGCCATAAACTCTTTGCAAAGAGCATTCACTCCCGCCGCGTAAAGAGTCCTTTTACCCGGCTAAGCAGTTCGACCGGGCGCCGGGGTTGGGCGGTGCGCCGCAGTTGTTCGTAGATCTCGCGCATCTCCGCCGCTAGATCAGCGTACGAGGCAGGTCGATCAGCGGGATTCTTGGCCAGCATACGCAATAGCAGTTCGCCGAAGCGCTCGGGGAAGCCGTGGATCAGATCCTGCGGTCGCGGCGGGGGCGTGTGGATGTGCGCATAGATGGTGTTCAGCGGATCGGCTTCGACGAACGGCGGCACGCCAAGCGCGGCATGGAAGAGGGTCGCACCCAACGAATAGATGTCGGCGCGAAAATCAGCATCGGCGAAGTTCGCCGCCTGTTCAGGCGCCATATAGGTCGGAGTTCCAGCGGCTTCCCCGGGCAGGACGCTGTCGCTGGCCGGATCATCGGTGGCGCGGCGCATGTTGCGGGCCAGGCCGAAGTCGACGATCTTGGCCTTGCCGGAGCGGGTCACGAGGATGTTGCCAGGCTTGATGTCGCGGTGCACCAAACCTTGTTCGAGGCCGGCCTGCAGGCCCGCGACCACGTGCATGGCGATCTTCAGGACTTCGCGAGGTCGCAGCGGCTGACGTTCGATGACCTGGCTGAGACTCATCCCGTCGATGAATTCCATGACGATGTAGGTGTGCTGTCCGCCGCTGGTGACGTCAGAGACGCGGACCACATTGGGATGATCGATGAGCGAGGTGAAACGGGCTTCCTCACAGAGGCTCTCGACCACTCCCGGACGGCTGCGGGTGATCCACGGATGCAGCATCTTCAACGCCACGGTGGTGCGCATGAGCAGATGGGTGGCGCGGTAGACGGTGGCGAAACCACCGGTGCCGAGCTCTTCTTCGATGCGGTATTTATCGACCACCATGCCCACCAGGCTGGTGGGCGCGGTCTCGCTGGCGTGGGCTGTGGCCCACCGCCGCCGCTCCTCGACGGCATAGCTGGCACGCAGCGGATGAAGTTCCGTGAGATCGGCGGTGCTGGTCACGCCGCTACGTTCGCTGACGACGGCGAAGATCGACTCCGGCAGATCCAACAGCAGGGTGGCTTGGCCTTGTCGCGCTTGCGGATGGACCATCCCGTCGCTGGCGAAGCACCCGCGGAGATCGCTCGCGAGCATCATGAGCTCCCGCGCGCTGCGCCGCCCAAAGTCGTCGCCACCCACCATTCGCGGACATCGAGGACCAGGCCGAAGTCGGGTTGTACCGGCAAGCCACTGCGCAGACCGGCGGTGGCGAAGCCCCGTACCCCGGCGGGACCGCCGATGAACGGGGGAATGGCGAAGGTCTCGGCAACCGTCAGCACTTGCAGGCAGCGGCCGACGCGCACTGCCGCCAGCAACGGTTGCTCGATGATGACCCACGACCCCGGGGCCTCGTCACCAGCCGCAATCGGCGCAGCGACTCCCAGCAGGCCGGCGACATCCCATGCCGGCAGCGTGCCCGCGTTATCTAGACCGGCGACCTGCCCGAGCCAAGCCGAACCGCTGCCCCCGCGGGGTGCCTGCTCGACCATGGCGATGCGCCGCACCTGGTGCAGAGGCATCGCCACCAGCCAGGGCGCGCACCACGTCAGCAGCATGTTCATGCCCGCTCCACCGCCGGCGACGGTACCTGCTGGGCGAGCATCGCCATTACCTGCTCGGCAGTGAAGGGCTTGGTGAGGTAGCCATGGACACCGAGCTGTGCAGCCAGGGCGCGATGCTTGTCGCCGGCGCGGCTGGTGACCACGATCACCGGCAAGGCCTGCCAGGCCGGCTGTGAGCGCAGATGACGCAGCAGGTCATAGCCGTGCATGCCAGGCATTTCGAGATCGGTAAAGACCAGATCAACCACCCCTTGACGCAATTGCGCGAGGGCGTCTTCGCCATCGACGGCGAACTGCGCCAGCACGCCGAGATCGCGGAAGATGCGCTCCGCGACCTTGCGTACCGAAAGCGAATCATCGACGAACAGCACCTTCAGGCGCGCGGGCTCCGACGCGCTGACGGCCTCGTCAACAGTCAGCTCGTCGGAGAGGGAACGCGATCCGTCAGCGAGCCCAGGAGCCGCCCCCTGTTGGCCACGCCATCCCGCGAGCACCCCCGGCAGATCGACGATGGGCACCAGCTGCTGGCCGCCAGCAAGGGTCACCCCGGCGAAATACGGATGCCCGGACAGCAGATCCCCGAGACCGCTGACGACGACTTCCTCTTGACGAAGCAGGGTGTCGACGGCCACGGCCCAACGCCGCTCGCCGAGACGGATGAGCAAGGCCGCACCGCTGGTAGCGAAGGGATCCGGACCCATGCCGAGACTCGCGGCGAGATCAACCAAGGGCACTTCTTCGCGACCATGGGCGAGACGACGACGTCCGCCGGTGGTGGTGATCTGCGCATCCTCAAGGTGCAGGACGCGCTCGATGAAGTTCATCGGCACCGCCCACATCGCGCCGGCAGAGCGCACCAGCAGGGCGCGGCTGATGGCGAGGGTCAAGGGCAGGGTGATGGTGAAGGTCGCGCCGCGACCGAGCTGGGTACGCACCGAGATGGTCCCACCCAGGCGCTGGATCCCATTGCGGGCGATATCGCATCCATAGCCGCGCCCGGACACCGCATCGACGTGCGTGGCGGTGCTCAGGCCAGTGACGAAGACCAGGTTGCGTACCGCCTCGCTGTCGATGGCGGTCGCGGGATCGAGCATGCCGCGCTCGACGCCCCGGCGATGCAGGGTCGGCAGATCGAGGCCTCGGCCATCATCACTGACGGTGAGGATGATGTGGCCGCCTTCCTGGCGGGCGGCGAGGGTGATGGTGCCGGTGCTCGGCTTGCCCGCCTGCCGACGTTGCGCCTGCGGTTCGAGGCCATGGGCCACGGCATTGCGCACGAGATGCAGCAAGGGCGCCTGCAAGCCGTCGACGATGGCCTTGTCGAGGGCCGTTTCGGCGCCGTTCTGCAGCACCTGTACGGTTTTTTCCTGCTCGCCGCCCGCACGCAGCGCGTCGTGGGCGACGAGGTGCAGATGCGCAAAAAGCGGCTGCAAGGGCACCATGCGTGCACGCGTGATCTCGCCCTGGATGCCGCTGACGGTCCGTGCCAGACCGTCGGTGTCCTCACTGATGCCGTTGATCGCGTCCTGGACATCGCCCTGGAGTTCGGCGAGGTCGCCGGTGATCTCGCTCAGCGAGCGCGCCAAGACGTGGATGTCCTGGTAATGGTCGAGTTCGAGGGCGGTGAAATGATCCTCGCGGCGCGCCGACGGCAGCACACCCGAAGGGCGTTGCGGCTCGACCACCAAGCATTCATTACGAGCCCGGAAATCATCAACCGTGGTCACCAGTCGTTCGCGGCTGCTGATCAGTTCGCGCTGGGTATGGACCAGACGCCCGAGGCGATGCGACATCCGCGAGCGGCTCACCACCAGCTCACCGGCCATGCGCATCAGGCGATCGAGCTGGTCGGCGTCGATGCGCAGCGAGCGCCGTTGATCGGCGACCTCGACTTCGGCCACCGTTGGCGCTACCGAGGTGGGTAAGCCAGTGGCTGGAACCAGGGCTGGAACCAGGGCTGGAACCAGGGCTGGAACCAGGGCTGAAACCGGAGCCGTCAACGGCACCCCGCTCGCGCCGGAAGACGCCACCAAGGTCAGCTCGTTGGTCACCCAAGCCAGGGTGGGGGCCGCGGCGTGCGCGACTAGTGCCTGGCGCAGGGCGCGCTGGACGCGCAGCAGGGCGGTGGCCGCCGCCTGCCCGGGAAGCGTCTGCGGCTGCCACTGTTCGAGGCGATCCTCGGCGGCATGCGCAGCAGCTCCGATGGCGCTATAACCAACGGTATTCGCCGCGCCCTTCAGGGTATGATAGCCTCGGAACAGGCTACGCAGGGTGTGCGCGACCTCAGCTTCGCTGGTCAGGGCGAGGGCCGCCTGATCAAGGGCCGCGAGCAGTTCGTTGGCCTCGCTGGCGAAGGCTTCGCGGACCTCTGGATCGAGTTCGTCATCGACAACCAAGACCAACGACGCATCCGGCTCGAGATCGGCGCTGGGAGCTGCCGTGACCGCCGCTGCCCCGGAGGTCGGCTCGGCTAGAATATCGTCATCACCATCGAAGTTGAATTCCTCGCCGGGCTCGCTGACCAGGGGCAGAGTGCCTTCGACCGCATCGTCGAAAACGAAATCCGCTTCGGCCAGGGGCCCGGTAGACAGGGGCTCGTGCGCAGACGGCGTCGCGGCATCCGCACCATACTCGTCCCC
>JBILBP010000402.1:0-2593 GCA_044353645.1 Planctomycetota bacterium
CGTGGTCCGCGCCGGCAACATCGCCATGGCCAATGCCCTGGGCAGCGGCCTCGGCGAGAACGCCGCCCTGCTGCCGCTCGGCGAGCGCCTCTCCCGGCACCTGCTCGGCGAAGAACTGCGTCTGCCGGCGGTGCCAACGATCTGGAATGACGCCGAGACCTTGGCCTCGCGCTTTGATTCCCTGATCATCCGTCCGGCCTTCGCCGCCCGCAGCGCCAGCGTCTTCAGCGAACACCTCGACGACGAGAAGCGCAACGCCCTGCTCGCGCGCATCCGCCTCGAGCCGCACGCGTGGATCGGGCAAGAGCGCATCGCGACCTCGTCCAGCCCTTGTCTTGGCGGCCAAGGTCCGAGCTACAGTCTGGTGCCCCGGCCGATGTCGCTGCGCGTCTTCGCCGTCGCCGATGCCGACGACGGCGAAGGCTATGCGGTGATGCCCGGTGGCTTGACCCGTATCGGCGATCAGACGCACAACGATGGCATCAAGGATACCTGGGTCTTGTCGGCGGGACCGGTCGCCCCGGTCAGCCTGCTGCAGCCCACCAGCGCGCCGGTGACCCTCAAACGCGGTGGCGCCGATCTGCCCAGCCGCGTCGCCGACAACCTGTTCTGGCTCGGGCGCTACGCCGAACGCTGCGAGAATCTCGCCCGTCTGGTGCGCGAGGGCCTGCGCCAGCAGGCCGACGGTGCCGAGACCGCCTCGGTGATGCAGCTCATCGACGAGCTCGGCATCCGTCCCGAAGAAACCGACGTCACCCGCGCCTTCCTGGTGCTCGCCGAGGACCCCGATCACTCCGGAGGCATCGTCGCCAGCCTCGCGAATCTACGGCGCTCGGCCTTCGCCGTGCGCGACCGCCTCTCCAATGATACCTGGCGCATCATCCATCGCCTGGAGCGCTCCGTCGCCAGCGAGGACGCCATCGCCCGCCTCGACCGCATTCTCACCGAGCTCGCGGCCCTCGCCGGCATGGGCATGGAGAACACCACCCGCGGACCGGCCTGGCGCTTCCTCGACCTCGGCCGACGCATTGAACGCAGCCAGCACCTTGTTGACCTGCTGCGTACCCTCAGCCGCGGGCCTAATCTACTGGAGACACTGCTCTCGGTTGCCGACAGCTCGATCACCTACCGCAACCGCTACCTGACCACGCTGCAGCCGGCGGCGGTCCTCGATCTGCTGCTGCTCGATGGCACCAATCCGCGTTCGGTCGGCTACCAGCTAGCGCGCATCGTCGAGCACCTCGGCGAAGTCCCTGGTGAAGAAGGTCGCGCCCTGCCCTCGGAAGCCCAACGCCTGGCGCGCAAGCTCAGCACCGACATCGATCTCGCCGATCCGGAAGCACTCTGCCGCACGCCGCGCCGCGCCGAGCTGCATGAACTGCTCTCGCGCACCGCCGACAACATCGTGCGTCTTTCGGATGTGATCACCTCGATGTACCTCAGCCATGCCGTGCCCACGCCGACGATTTATTGAAAGAGCGGCTCGACGCCATGCGCTACACGGTCACCCACATCACCACCTATCAGTATCAGGAAGCCGTCGCCGTCTCGCACAACCTCGTGCACCTTGGCGCCCGTGATCTTCCCTATCAACGGGTCATCGGGCATCGCCTGAGCGTCAATCCCGAGCCGACGGTGTTCCACCGCAGCCGTGATTATTTCGGCAATCCAGTGGCCACCATCACGGTGCAGAACCCGCATCGCGAACTGGTGGTGACCGCCACCACCAGCCTCGAACGCTTCGCACCGTTGACGCCGTCGCCGCTGTCAACGCCGCCCTGGGAGGCCATCGCCGACAGCGTGCGCCGTGCTGATCTTGCCGAACTCCTGCCCATCGTGGAGTTCGCCTATCCCTCGTTCATGGTCCCGGCAGATCCCATCTTCCGCGAGTTCGCGGCGCCCTCGTTCACCTATGAACGCCCGGTGCTCGACGCCGCCATCGACCTCAACCACCGCCTGCACAGCGAATTCACCTTCGACAGCCAAGCCACCACGGTGACCACCCCGGTGCAGGTGGCCCTCGCCCGCAAACGCGGCGTGTGCCAGGATTTCGCGCTGGTGCTGATCGCCTCGCTGCGGGCCATGGGCCTGCCCGCACGTTACGTCAGCGGCTACCTTGAGACCACTCCTCCCGTTGGTCGGCCGCGCCTGGTCGGCGCCGATGCCTCGCACGCCTGGGCCCAGGTGTGGTGTGGCGAAGAGTGGGTCGATCTCGATCCAACCAATGATTGCCTACCCGGAGATCGTCACCTGACGGTGGGATTCGGCCGTGACTTCGCCGACGTCAGTCCGCTGCGGGGGATGATTCTCGGGGGCGGTGCGGCCTCGGTACGGGTCGCCGTCGACGTCCTGCGTATGTAGCATTGCGAGCCTCGTGCAACGGGCTCAAGGTTCGTAGATGGACCGCACCTGCGCTTCTCAGCTACCACTCCCATCCACTACCACTCCCATCCACTACCATCCACTACCACTCCCATCCACTACCACTCCCATCCAAAGTGGGCGCCAAGTTGCAGGCCCCCCGCTTCCAGCTCCTGCCCGAAGATCTGCACCGGCGCGTAGGAGTAGCGGGCAGTGATGCCCACTCGCATCT
>JBILBP010000405.1:0-2588 GCA_044353645.1 Planctomycetota bacterium
TCGAAGCCGCCAGACAGCCCAGTTCATCATCCCGGGAATGATCGAGACTGACATTAAAGTCCCCATGGCTGACGCGCTCGGTGGCGGTGACGAAGCTGCGGATCGGCTCAGCGATCTGTCGGCGCAGGATGTAGGCGACGATGAGCAGCTCGAGAACCAGCGAGCAGATGCCGAGCAGGAGGATGGTGTAGGTGGTGGTCAGGGCATTGTTGACCAGCAGCGATTTCGGGAGCACGGTGATGAAATACCAATCAGGGCCGACGATACGCGTGACGCCGAGGAAATTCTGCTGGTCGGGACTCTCGATGACGGTGGTACCGGTGGTCTGCAGCACGGCATCGGCCATCGCCACGAGGTCCGCGTCCTGGAGATGGTCGAGGTCGAGGTTGCCCCCGGCCTGCGCGATGGTCTCCGAGAGATGGGGATGGGCGATGAGCTGCCGATTGTGGTTGATGATGAAATTCCACATACCGGTGCTGCGCTCACCGGCAGTGCGGAGGATCAGATCGGAGAGGGTGACATCCTGGCCCGCCGACATCAGCCAGCGGCCCGCGAGATCACCGGGGGTTGCGCAGGAGACCATCCATTCCTTGGCGCCCTCGTTGAAATACACCGAGGTCCACGAGGTTGCGCGTTGGGGATTCTTTTCGGGCGTCGATCGCCAGACTGTTTCGTGGCTATAGACGTCGATGTCACGTGTGGGGCTGCGTCCCCCATCGGCGCGCGAACAGAAATTGATCCAAAGCTGCTCGGGCATGTTGATGAAACCGCTGAAGAAGCGGTTGGTCAGCATCGGCCCCCATTGATCGAGGATCTGCCAGCCGACCACGAACCGCCGGCGCAGGTCCGGCGTGAGGGCGACGTCATGCCGCAGGAAGGCGGTGGCATGAAGACGGTCATCGTTGAGCTCCGGGCGGACGCGGATCGGGCCATCGGCTTCGCGGACGAACAAGCGATCGAATTCCGCCTGCGGATCCTGGTCGCCGAGGGCTGCGAGGCGCCGCAGGAAGTCGTCGCGGACCAGGCGCGACTGCTGCTCGGCGAGCTGGAATTGATCGCTCTCGGCACGGCCCCGGATGGTCATCGAATGGAGGAGGTCCACACGCTTGGTCTCGAGGAGCACTCGGTACATGTGCAGATAGCTGAGGATCGTCGCGATGATGATCACGACCGCGATACGGATGGTCATCGAGCTCAGAGCGTTACGAGCTAAGGACCGGCGCGGCACTGTCGACTGCAGAGGGCTTATGGTAGCGTGATGATTTTTGTGCGCTTCGGTGAGTTCTGGATCAGGAACGATCATTTTAATATTCATAAGTAGCCGACGCAATTCAGATGGTCAAGATGTGAAAACGGAAACGCGAGTTGGTAACCGCTCTTTGTCGACCTTTGTCGACCTTTGTCGACCTTTGTCGACCTTTGTCGATTTGTGGGGGGGGGTATTCCGCAGGCAGGATTCCGCGATGCTTGGTCTCCAGGTCGCTATCCCCCCAGCTTGCGGGTCGTGCCTGCGGTCGATGATGCGCCAGCCATCCATTGGAGCCACTCATGAGCCAGATCCCACCCTTGCGCGTCGGTAAATACACCTTCGCCAGCCGCCTGCTGGTCGGCACCGGTAAATACCCCGACAACCACACCATGCAGCAGGCCCTGAGTGAGTCCGGCTGCGATGTGGTGACGGTAGCGGTGCGGCGCGCGAATCTCGGCGATCGTGGCACCGGTGGCAGCCTGCTCGATCATATCGGTAGCCAGTACCAGCTGCTGCCCAACACCGCCGGCTGCTTCACCAAGGAAGACGCCTTGCGTACCGCCCGCCTGGGCCGCGAGCTGGGCATCAGCGACATGGTCAAGCTCGAGGTCCTCGCCGATCACCAGACCCTGCTGCCGCATCCGACGCAGACCCTCGATGCCTGCCGCATCCTTGCCGAAGAGGGCTTCACGGTGCTGGTCTACACCAGTGATGATCCGGTGCTGGCCCTGGAACTGGAAGCCGCCGGGGCGGCGGCGGTGATGCCGGCGGGAGCTCCGATCGGTAGTGGCCAGGGGATCCTCAATCGCAACTCGATCGAGATCATCCTCGAACGGGCGAAAGTCCCGATCATCGTCGATGCCGGCGTCGGTACCGCTTCCGATGTCACCATCGCCATGGAGATGGGCGCCGCCGGCGTGCTGCTGAATACCGGCATCGCCGGGGCCCAGGATCCGATTGCCATGGCCCGGGCCATGCGTCACGCACTCGCAGCCGGATGGTGGGCGGCGCGCGCCGGCCGCATCGGAAAAAAACGCTACGCCAATGCCAGTTCGCCGCTGTCGGGCCTGATCGCGGCCGGAGCGGCGGTGAGCCGCGAAGCCCAGGGCATCCCCGGCGAATAAGTCATTCCACCATAAGAATCTGTCGGGATTAGGATTGGTGGAATGACGCGGTCTCGTACGGTATCTCCGGCGTTGGCAAAACGGTCAGATAGACGGGGCACTACCCGAAGAAAAAATTGCCTCTTTGCCGAGATCAGTGGGCACCTGAAGAGCAACGGTGAATGCCAAGGTCCAGCTTCCCGGCGATGAGGTAGGCCATGGTGATGAACGTCTTG
>JBILBP010000404.1:0-2588 GCA_044353645.1 Planctomycetota bacterium
TCCATGCCGCTGAACAACAGGGTGAAGAGCATGAAGCACAGGTTCAAGCGCGGCACGCCCACACCCAGGCTGGGGTCGATGACCTGCAGGACATTGAAGGTCCGCCCGGGGTCGGCGGTCAGCGTGCGCTTTTCCGCGGGCAGGGTTTCGCGGAAGACGATCACCGCCCATAACAAGTTCAGTACCGCGAGACTGGCGGCGATCAGCGCCGGCACCGAAAACGGATGCAGGGCGAAAGCCGCCGTTGAAGTGGGATCATCGATACGCAGATGGGCGGTGAGGCCGCCGATCAACGGCCCGGCGACAAAGCCGAGACCGAAGGCCATGCCGACCACGGCCATACCCCGCGCGCGCGTCTCGGGCGTGGTCACGTCCGAGACCGCAGCGTTGGCCACCGAGACGTTGCCGGTCATGACCCCGGCGATCAGACGCGAGATCAAGAACAGCGTGAAGCTCGCGGAGAAGACCCACAGGACATACGAGAGCGCACTGCCGGCGAGGCCGATCAGCAGTACTGGCCGACGGCCGACGCGATCCGAGATGCGACCCCACACCGGGGCAGCGAAGAACTGCAACCCAGCATACAGCGCCCCGAGGATGCCCCCGAACAACGCCGCCTGCTGGAGCGCGGGAGCCTCCGTCACCAGGCTCATCGCCCAGTGCAAAACGCCGGCATCGCGCGGCATGTAGAACGCGAGCTTGCTCGCAAACAGCGGAAAGACGATCGAGAAGCCAACCAGGTCGAGGAACAGGGTTAAAAAAACCACGCCCAGGGTTGCCCCTGGGCGTCGTGCGACTGATTGGGTCTTCAGCTCGGCCATGGATCAGGCGACCACGTAAACGGTGATGAAGAGCAGCACCCAGACGATGTCGACGAAATGCCAATACCAGCTCGCCGCCGCCATCGAGAAGTTGCGCTTACCCTGGAAGTGCCCGCTCTCGAGGCGCATCAGGACCATGAACAGCAGGACCAGGCCGGTGGCCACGTGCACGGCATGGAAGCCGGTGCCGGTGAAGAAGGTCGAAGCGAACGCGGCGGCGCCGGTCTCGGGGATCAAGGTCGGCTTGAAGCCGCGCTGCAGCAGCTCGCCCCATTCATAGCCGGTCATGCCCAGGAAGATTCCGCCGAGGGCCAAGGTGATGATGAGGAAGAGCTTCCCGAGCAAGCGCTTGCCATCGTTAATGGCATGATGCGCGACTTCACAGGTCAGCGACGACGAGAGCAGGAAGAACGTCGCATAGGCCGCCAAGGGTCCTCCGAAATGCATCCCGGGCAGCGGGCCGAAGGTCGCGTCATGAAAGTTGCGATAAAAGTAATAGCCGAAGATGGTGCTGAACGCGGTGGCCTCGCCGCAGAGGAACAGCAGGATGAACATCTGCAGATCTTTTTGCTGCTGGACGACATCATGGGCGATGCGTTTCTCCTTGATGACCTGGTTCGCCCAGCCCATCAGACAGAAGAAAAAGAATACCGCCGAGCCAACGATCATCGCCGTGCCGATACGCGGATCCTTGAGCGGCCCCACCGGTGATCCATCGAGGGCGCCGAGGACCGAGAGCACGCCCAAAGGCAAGGGGATCAGACCGAGCATGACCAGGAACGGCCACAGGCTCGGTGGCGGCACATGGCTCATGGGATCTTCGTGGTGGACCTCCGCGGATACGCCGAGCGCTGCGCCAGAAGCCGAATTGATCACGTGTTCACTCATGGGAGTCCTTTTGTGCCTGCTGGGCTGCCTGACGGGCCTGTTGTTCCTTCCAGACCTTGGGATCCTTGGGCAGTCCGGTACGGCTGAAAATGATGATGAAGACCACCACCTGAGCAAGGCAGAGCCCACCGATGATCAGGCCCAGGCGCAGGTTGCGGCGCGGCGTAGCAGTGGGGTCAGAGGAGTTCTCGGTCATGGATTCTCCGGCTCGGCGATGATCGCCTGCTTGGCTTTCTTCTCGGCCTCAAGCAACGCCGCGCTCGGCGCGCCGACAATGTTAAACACGCTATAACACAGGGCGATGTCGTTGACGCGCTCATCGAGGGCGGGGGCGAAACGGTAGATCACCGGGAAGGATTTCTCCTCGTGGGGGCCGATGATCTGATCCTGGAAGCAGAAGCACACGCGCATCGCAAAATGCGGCGAGGCGTGGAAGGGCGCCACTTGATGCACCGGGCGCAGATGCACCGGTTGATCAGAAAGGTTGCGCAGATAGTAGGTGTTGCGGGCGTCGCCACCGACTTCGATACGATCGGTCGACTTCTCGGCCCAAAAGAGCACTGGCAGGTCGTCGAAGATCTTGCTCTCGAAATGCACCGACAGATAGCGCCCGGTGGCCACCGCCGGGGCCTGAGTCACGACCACATTGTTGGGATTCAAACCGGTGCCGGTCACCGAACACCATAGGCGATAGAGCGAGCGGAAGCCGAAGAGGAAGAAGAACAGGATGATCAGGCTGCCGCATACCAGCAACCACAAGGCCCGGGTGTTGGCGCGCCGTACGGCCACGGTCGAGATTGGCGATGCACTCATGATCTAGCCCCTTCCGGTACGGAACGAGTCGATGATCAGACCGAGGAACAAGGCCCCGATGTAGAA
>JBILBP010000403.1:0-2588 GCA_044353645.1 Planctomycetota bacterium
GACCCTTGATGAAGGACTTGTCTTTCTTCTCTGCGTCATGCCACGCCTCTCTGCGAACGGCATCGATGGTCGTGTTGTAATTGGCGATGATGTGGAACTTGTCCAAGACGACATCAGCGTGCGGCACGTATTCGCGTATGACGTAGATCAGCCATAGCGGGCAGTCCGGTCCCAGGCCGATGTCACATACGCGATGACTCTGCGTACGGCTTGGCGTCATGCGCCCGCTGCAATCCGGACAACACAGCGACATCCGCCTGCATCTCCTTCCCGCTGAATACCAAGCGAGCAACAAAATCTGTAGTCAGGGTTCGAGCGCTTCCGCGAGGATCGCGCATCGAACCGCAGGTGGGAGGCTTATCTTCCGTGGCAATGCCGGTACGCCGAACCACTACCGCATGGGCACGGATCAGTAGGTGCCGGCTTGGCGCGCGGCTCGGCGATTCCAGTGGCGACCGCCGTCTCCTCGCCGGGGCCGTTGCCGGCGGCGGCGAGCTGGCTCAAGGGCGCGGGCACGAAGCCGCCGGCGGCGAACGCAGCCTTGGTGTTGTTCGCCTCTTCGTCGACCGGAGCCTGCACCTGCAGCTGCAGGCGGAAGAAGATGCGCATCACGTCTTGACGGATCAAGCCGTTCATGGTCTGGAACAGGCGGAAGCCTTCTTCCTTGTAGCGCAGTCGCGGATCCTTCTGCGCGTAAGCTTCGAGGCCGATCGAATGGCGCAGGTGGTCCATCGTGTAGAGATGGTCCTTCCAGCGCTTGTCGATGGTGTCGAGGAGGATGAAGCGCAGGACAGTGTCGAACATCTCGCCCATCTCGCTCTTGCGCGTCGCGATGCCGGTGGCGACCAGCGGGAAGAGGAAATTGAGCACGGCCTCGCCGCCATCCTTGACCGGGATGCTGGCGGGATCGATCGGCGGCAGGCCGATCTCCTGGCTGAAGGACTCGGCGATCGCTGTCGCCAGTTCTGGGCCGCGCACGCCATTAGTCGCCGCCCGTTGGATGAGGTCATCCAGGCCGTCGGAATAGAAGCTCGTCAGCGTCTTTTCGACGTCGCGGCCCTCGAGGATCGCCTGCCGTTGCTTGTAGATCAGCGAACGCTGATTGTTCATCACCTGATCGTATTCGAGGAGGTTCTTGCGGATCCCGTAGTGGTACTCCTCGACCTTCTTCTGGGCCTTCTCGATGGCGTTGCTGACCATCTTGTGCTCGATCGGCACGCCGTCCTTGAGGCCCAGGTAGCGCATCATCTTGGCCACGCCGTCGCGGGCGAAGCGCTTCATCAGATCATCGTCGAGCGAGAGGTAGAAACGCGACGAGCCGGGGTCGCCCTGGCGGCCGCTGCGTCCGCGCAGCTGGTTGTCGATGCGTCGCGAATCATGGCGCTCGGTGCCGACGATGCGCAGGCCGCCGAGGGCGCGTACGTCGACGCCGCCGACCAGGCTCGAGGGCAGCGGCAGGGGGTGCAGGCCGCGCAGCTTACGCTCCTTGTTGATCGCCGCCAGTTTGCCGGCGGTCGACTGGTCCTTGAGCTTGGCGAGCAGCTCTGCTTCGAGGAAGCGGCCGGCCCACAGGCTGACGATGGTCTCGTCGAGATCGGGGCTCTCGGGCAGGAGTTTCTTGGGCGCGATGCCGGTGCTCTGCCAGTGCGCGAGGGCCTTGGCGAAGGTTGTCTTGCCAAGCACGATGTCGGTACCGCGGCCGGCCATGTTGGTGGCGATGGTGACGCCGGCGAAATGCCCGGCGCTGGTCACGATCTCGGCTTCGCGCTGATGCTGGCGGGCATTGAGCACGTTGTGCGGGATGCCCTTGCGCGTGAACTGCTCGGAGAGGCGCTCGCTGACTTCGACCGAGATGGTGCCCACCAGCACCGGCTGGCCGAGTGCATGCAAGTCGTCGACCTCTTCAACCAGGGCGTTGAACTTTTCCGGCTCGGAGCCGAAGATCAGATCCTGATGATCGGCGCGCGCCACCGGGCGGTTGGGTGGGATCGCCACCACGTCGAGCTTGTAGATCGCGTTGAGCTCATTGGCCTCGGTCAGCGCCGTGCCGGTCATGCCCGCGAGCTTGTCGTAGAGGCGGAAGAAGTTCTGCAGGGTGATGGTGGCGTAGGTCTGGTTCTCTTCCTGGACCTGGACGCGCTCTTTAGCCTCGATGGCCTGGTGCAGACCGTCCGACCAGCGGCGGCCTTCCATGACGCGACCGGTGTGCTCGTCGACGATCTTGACCTGATCGTTGCTGACCAGGTACTCTTTGTCGCGCGTGTAGAGCTCTTTGGCTTTGAGCGCATTGTCGAGAAAATGCGGCATGTGCATGTTCTCGGCGTCGTAGAGGTTGGCGACCTCGAAGAGCGTCGCGGCCTTGTCCATGCCGACCTCGGTCAAGGTCACATGGCGATCCTTGATATCGACTTCGTAATCGCTGCCGATGGTCAGGGTGGCCGCGACTTCGCCGGCTTTTTCATAGAGCTCTTTACGGCCCATGGCCGGACCGCTGATGATCAGCGGCGTGCGCGCCTCATCGATCAGCACCGAGTCGGCTTCGTCGACGACCGCGAAGTTGCGGCGCGTCTGCACCTGTTCGTCGAGGG
>JBILBP010000406.1:0-2585 GCA_044353645.1 Planctomycetota bacterium
CGGGGGGGCAGAGCAAGGCGCGTGGCGGAGCTCGCCTCATGATCCAGTGAGGACCGCTGGGTGCTGCCATCGACCAGCTTCGAGAATGGCGTCTCAATCAATACTCGCCGTGAAGGTGCTCCGAACAGGCGTGCGGCGGCGCGATTAGCGTCGAGGATGGCATCACCATCAACCACCAGAATGGGATCGGCGCTGCGTTGAAACAACATCCGATAGCGCTGCTGATTGGCTTCGGCGCGACGCGCCGTCTCGCGCTGACGGGCAACCGTACGATCAACTACTCCCGCGAGGTAGCCTAATTCATCACTCCCGTCGACCGTGATGCGTACCGATGATTCATTTTCCTGAGCGGTTATTTCGCGTCCCAGGCGGACGATCCGCCACAACACCGTGCGTTCGAGCAGCCACAGCAGGAAACCGGTGAAGCAGAGCAAGGCGAGGATGCCGAAGACCACCAGTTCACGCATCGTGCTCCGGGCAAGGAAATCGACCGGCCGAGGCAATTCGATGGTCGCCTGGGCCGCCATGCGACCGTCGAGGCCGGGAAGCTGGATGCGGCCGCGCAAGTGATCGTCATCGACCAGCTCGATGCTGCGCGGCGGTTGGTTGGGTGGGGCAATCGCCAAGTCTACCGGCGGAAGTGCAGGTTTGGTGAGATCATTGAGCGCCGAGCGGTCAAGCTCGCGCAGCAGCATGCAGACACCACCCGGCTCGCCCTTACCGTCGCTGTCGAATACCGGCATCAAGGTCAAGGCGTAGATCAGGCCATCACTGGCGATCAGTCCGACCTGCTCGTGGCCGGCCTTGACCGCAGGCAGGAGATCGGGAGCCAGAACGAAGAGGTTCTTCGGATAAGGCGGCATGTCCGCCGCCCGTGAGGAGACCCAACCTAGGAGATGTCCGCTGAAATCGAGATAGGCGATGGTCGTGACATCCGAATCGATCACCGCCTTGGGGACGAGATTCTTGGTCGCAAAGCTCTGGTCGGATTGCTGGATATAATGATAGGCATCGGTCCAGTTCGACCACTGCACGGCGGTGGTGCGCTGCGACTTGAGCAAGGTGGCGACGGTTTGCGTCACCGAATCCAGCTCGTGCTCGGCGAGGGTCCGCTCCAACTCATTGAAGCGCCGGAGGACGATGGCGACGATCAAGATCGTCGCCAAGGCGGCCAACAACGCTGCTGCCAGGAGAACCAGCAGAATGCTCTTCACACGGATCGACATCGACACCTCGGGCCAGCCACTCGACCGGAAGTCGTCATCATGGCATGTATATGCGGTTGCTCCAGTCCCGTCCGTGCGCGGAAAAGTGCGATCCAAAACCTTGCCGATGCATTCCTCCATCAATGCGCTTTACGCCCTCTAGGACAGGCTATCATCAAATCATGGATCTCGATCGGCTTTCCAGCTCCCTCGGCCCGTTGCAAGACGCGATGAAAAAGGGCGACGCGCAACGTGCCAATACCCTGCTCGTCGGATCGGCGGGGGGCGGGGCAGTACAGGTCACGCTCAAGGGCGATCTGACCATCGCCAAGGTAGTCATCGCGCCGGCGGCCGCCGCCTCCTGCGCCGGCGACGCGGGCATGCTCGAAGACCTCGTTGCCGTCGCTACCAACGACGTCCTGCGCCAATATCGCACCCGCTTCGGCGCCTCACCTGAGGAGCAAATGCAAAAGACCCTCGCCGGCGGCGACATGGCCTCCCTGCTCGGCCCGCTGATGGCCGCGCTCGGTCGCCGTTGAATCCGACCGTTTCTTTAATCTGGAAAATCCCACATGTTTCGTCTGTGCACCCTGGTTCCTGCCCTGTTACTGACCGCCTATTGTACCGCCGGAGCTGTGGAAACTGACAAATCAGCCGGGGCCCCGGCAGCGACCGGGGGCACGGTGATCCTGACCCTGTCGGGAAGCCTGTCGCTGCGTCCGGACCCATCCTTGTTCGGCGACCATGAATGGTCGCTCCATGAAGCGACCCTCGCCCTGCGCAAAGCCTTGCGCGGCCCTGCCAGCCGAGTGGTGCTCGACCTCTCGGAAGGATACCATGGCTCATTGGCCGCCGCTGAAGAACTCGCCGCCGTGATCCGCAGCGAGCAGCGTCCTGGACGCACCGTCGCCTGCCTCGTCGATGGCGCCCAGGACAATGTCCTCGTGGTGACCGCGGCCTGCGACGAAGTCGTACTCGCCAGCGCCGGCCTCATGGATGTCAACGGCATTGCCGCCGAAAGCTATTATTTCAAGGATGCGCTGGCCAAGATCGGAATCTCCTTCCACGCCGTCGCCAGCGGTGAGCACAAAACCGCGCATGAGCCATTTACCGCCAATGGTCCGAGCCCTGCCGGCGCCAAGGAATTCGACGAGCTGATCCATGGCCTGGACAAAGTCCTGCTCGATCTCAGCCAGCGTCCGCAAGGGCCGCATCCCCTGACCCGCGAGATGCTCGTCGCCGCCCGCGCCAAGGCGCCGCAGACACCGGATCTCGCGCGCGAACTGAAACTGGTCGATGCCACGGCTGATCCGAGTACCTGGTTGGCGAAGCAGCCCGGACCGATCAGCCATGCCGGGGAAGAGACGAAGACCCCCGGCG
>JBILBP010000080.1:0-8907 GCA_044353645.1 Planctomycetota bacterium
ATGCCGTGTACAACGATCAAGCCGGCATGACCGCCGGCAACAGTCCGTTCCAGGTCTGCTGGCTCTCCGACGAGCAGGAGGCCGGCTACGTCAAACCCCTGGCGGTGCGCGCGTCGACCTCCAACTGGCGCCCCCTGCAGCCGCCGGTGTTCTTCGAAGGGAGCGCCCCCTCGGACCTCAGCGAGATGCCACCGTCGAGCAACCCCCAGGCGCTGTGGGTCGGCCAATCGAGTTCGCTGAGCGGCGCGGCGATGGTGCCGTTTGCGCCCTCGGCAGGCGGTAATCTTCTGATTATCGGGCAAAATCGCGAAGCCGCTGCCGCCACCTGCGGTGCGCTCCTGGTGAGTCTCGCCGGCGATCCCAGCGCCCGCCTGCTGGCATTGGACGGCGAGGACGCCGAAGGTCCGTTTGCGGGCCTCACCAGCGCCCTCGCACCACTGGTACCGCGCTTCGCGGCTAAGGATGCCGGCACGGTGCTTGGTGAACTCAACACCGTGCTCGAACGTCGCCAGAACGGTGACGATGCTCAGCGCTCGCCGATTTTTCTGGTGGTATTCGCGCTTCAGCGTCAGCGCGCCCTGCGCGTCGACGAGGATGGCGATTTCGCTGGCGGCAGCGGTCGCAAACCGGCCGAGATCCTCGCCACCTTGCTTGCCAATGGCGCTGAGTACGGCATTCACCTCGTGGTCTGGTGCGACTCCTTAAGTTCGCTGCAACGCAGTCTCGGTCGGCGGGCAGTGCGCGATTTCGATGCCCGTATCCTCTTCCAGATGGCGGCGACCGATTCTGCGGAACTCATCGACGAGGATTCGGCTAGCCGCTTGGGTCTGCATACGGCACTCTTGGCCATCGAGAGCGATGGCCGACGCGAAAAATTCCGTCCCTGCAGCCTGCCCTCGGCAGCAACGCTCAGGGACCTGGCCTCGGACAGGCGAAAATTCTGATTCCGTCAACGCCAGTAGCACTGGTATACATTCATGAAAAGTGCGACCTGACCATGGACGACACCACCATCAATGACCTCTCTGGCGCCAACCGGCAACCGGATACAATGGTCCATGACTATCGTCTGGGGCGCCTACTCGGCCGCGGCGCCCAGGGCACCGTCTATCTCGCGACCCGAGCTGATAGTTTAGATACCTATGCGATCAAGCTCATCGATGCCCGCAATCAGCCCGAGATCTCCATCCAGCGCCTCGTGCGCGAATGCGAGCTCACGATTCAGCTCAACCATCCCGGGATCGTGAAGGTCTACGAGGCCGGCTATTGGGGAGATTACATCTTCATCGCCATGGAGTTCGCTAGCGGCCGTTCTGCCGACACCTTCACCAAAGGCGCCCTCGGGTGGCGACGCGCCGTCGATGTCGCCCGCCATGCCGCCGCCGCCTTGGCCTATGCCCACGATCAGCACCACCTCATCCATCGCGACATCAAGCCCGCCAATCTGGTCATTGACCTCGTCGGTCGCGACATCGCCGGGGTCAAGATCGTCGATTTCAGCTTGAGTCGTTCGGTCGATGATCAGATCGATGCCTTGACCATGACCGGCACGGTCATGGGTACGCCGTTCTTCATGTCCCCGGAACAGGCGCGGGGGATCCGCAATCTCACCTTCCACACCGATCTGTACGCTCTTGGCGCATCGCTGTTCTGGATGATCGCCGGCCAACCGCCCTTCAGCAAAGGCACCCCGATCGAGATCCTTGCGCAGCATTGCCATCAGCCGGCCCCTAATCTACGTTCGCTGGCGGCAGAGTGCCCCGCCGAGGTCGCCGCCGTCGTGGCCCGTTGCCTGGCCAAGCACACCACTGAGCGTCTCGGGGGATACGAGGCCTTGATCGCGGAGTTTGAGTACCTCCTCAATCATCTGGCTCCTTCGTCCACTGGTGACCAGACCAGCAGCCGTTTCCTGTATCGGGCGGTGAGCACTTCTGGCCGGCCCAAAACCACCAGCCAACGAATCGTGCCCCAGACCGTCGCGACGGCCGGGACCACGTCGCAGCACAGCATCAAGTCGGTACGTCCACCCAAGGTGGTAGTCCCGTCGTTGGCGGCAGGCACCATCATCGACGAGCACTTCCGTGTCTCCGGCCCCTTGGGTGCCGGTGCCATGGGTGAGGTGTATGCCGTCGAGGATTGCATCATCGAGCAGCACCTGGCACTGAAGATTCTCTCGCATGAAGACATGCAGCGACCAACCGCCGTGCGCCGCTTCCAAGGTGAATGTACCGCCCTGGCAACCGTCGCACATCATGCTTTTCCGTACTTCGCCGGCCGGGGCACCTTTGAGGAACGCGACTATCTGCTGATGGAACGCGTGCGTGGCATCGACCTGAAGACCTGGCTGCAGACCAATGGCGGGCGCATGGGCGAGGCCGGCGCACTACAAGTCGTCCAGCAACTGGCTCACGCCATGCATCGCGCGTACCGCAAATGCGGGATGGTCCATCGCGACATCAAACCCGCCAATCTGATGTTCACCTATCTTAATGGCGAAGCCCAGCTGAAGATCGTCGACTTCGGGATCTCGACCTATATCGACTACGGCGATTTCGAGGATTTCTCATCGCGCACCTACCAGTACATCGATGATGATACCCAAGGACGGGCGGTAGGTACGCCGGCCTACATGAGCCCTGAGCAATGCCGGGGCGCACCTCCATCTCCGCTGATGGATATCTATTCGATCGGTTGCACGTTCTTCAATCTGGTCACTGGCCGCACGCCCTATCAGGCCCCAAACTCGGCGATGATGATGATCCATCACATGCATGACGAGGCGCCTACCTTCGAAGAGCGCGACCACATCAGCAAAAGTTCGCAATACCTGCTCAAACGCTGCCTGGCCAAAGATCCCCAAGAACGTTTCTCCAATTATCTGGAGATGCTTGAAGCGGCGAAGGCCGCCTATTCACTGAACCGGACGACGCGATTCTTCAAACCGCATCTAACCACCGCGAAGACACCGCCAGTTGAAGAGTAGTTAGGGATTGGCAAAACCAGGATGGCGAACGGGGGTGAAATTCGACGCCTTGAAGAGATTTGAAATGCGAATTTAGAGGCCAGGGGCCAGGGGCCAGGGGCCAGGGGCCAGGGGCCAGGGGCCAGGGGCCAGGGGCCAGGGGCCAGGGGCCAGGGGCCAGGGGCCAGGGGCCAGGGGCCAGAGGCCAGGGGCCAGGGGCCAGGGGCCACAGCCCCCTGATGATCCTACCTCAACTCCGCGAGTGCCTGCCGCTGCATTTCTTCGGTGATGGGGAAGATTCCCAGGCTTGCCATCTGCCGCTGCGCCCGGCGGCTTATCACATAGCTTAGGACCTCTCGTGTCAGCGGTGGGAGCTGACCGTCGCGTTTGCGGGCCACCAGGGTCAACGTCCGCGTCAGCGGATATTTCTTGGCCTGCACGGCGGCGACGTCTGCCGTCACCACCGTGCCGTCGACCAGCATCAGCGGCACGACGCGGGTTGCCGCCGTGGCGTACAATAGGCTGGTGATGGAGAATGCGGCCGCATCCGCGCCGACTTCGCACAAGGCTGCACCGGGCGTAGGGGCAAAGCGTAGATCCAGGCGGAAACTCTCGATCTGCAGGATGTTTTTGCGGAAATACGAATTGCGATCGAAAGCCATGCTCACCATCACGCCGATCACCGGCTTGTCTGCCACGGGTCCGCTGGCACCGACGTCGCCCCAGGTCGCCGCGCGCTCACCAGCTTCGACATTGCGTCCGAACATCGTACGGACTTGCGCCAGGCTCAGACTCGGTACGGGATTGTGAGCGTTGACGTAGAAGACCACCGGATCGATGGCGAAGGGCACCGCGATCAAATCACGACCTGGGTCCTTGCCCACCGCCTGCTGCAAGACCTCGGCGGAAGGTACGTATGGCAGCACCACCAGCTCGGCGTCGCCGCGTACCAGGATCGGCAACAGATCGGGCTCGTGGGGGTATTCCAGGTCGAGATGCACCTCGGGCTGGACCTCGCGCAAAGCCCGCGACAGCGAGACCACGGTCACCGCGGCTATCCCGCTGCCCAGGCAACGCAGCGATCCAGACATTTCCAGGGTGGGCGAGAATTCACGCAGGCCCTCGGTTACCGCCAAGCCATCGATGAGCGACAATTGGGGCGAGGTCGAGGGATTCTCGGCCGCCGAAAGCAGCACCACACCGCTGGTGATCGCGAGGAGGATGTGGATGCAGTTCATGGCGATTTCCGCTGACGTCGGCCGATCACGATCAGCAACAGGCCTCCGGCGAAGATCCCGCCCAGGGTCACCCATGCCAACTGGAACACGCGCGCCACCCGGGCATCGGTGAAGGCCGCGGCCTCTGAAAGACGCTGAGTGATGAGAACGGAGGCGGTCGCGGATTGGCCGGCGAGCTGATTGGTCTCTTGCAGCACGTCCCTGGTCGCTCGCAAAGCCTCGGTGTATTCGAGAATATTGAAGGGTCGTCCGGGCGGCGCAGGCGGGCCGGAGGTGTCCTTCGCCGCCTTCACCTCGAGCAGCGGCCCAAACGCCTTGTGGGCGGTGACCAGCGTCTGCTCGACCTGGGCGATGGTCAGGCGGGATTCGCGGAGGACCTCGCTCAGTGACCCCAGCAGATCCTTGGCCGCTACCACCATCTGCGGACCGTTCTCGTGCACGGCGGTGATCACCGTCCCGATTTTCTGATCGACGCGTTCGATGCTGGCCGTGACCCGTTCGACATCGCCGACGAGCTGCGATATCTCCGGCGAGGCCATGATCTCATTGCTCGCCGCCTCAGCCTGAATACCGGCGATGCTCGGGGCCCGCTTGGCATACCAGAAGGCCCGCTCGGCGAGACGCCGATATTCATGCAACTCGTAGGTCGCCTCGCTCAGCGGGGCCAGCAGACCGCCGCCGGAGCGCAGTTCGCTGGCGAGGTTCGAGGCCTTGCTGGAGGCGAATTCATCGAATTTGACGAACGATACCTGATCCTGCTGGGGATGCTGCCGACGCCAGGTGGCGATGAGGAATTCAAGCCGCTCCATCTGCTCGGGAGTCATCACTCGCGCCGCCAGGGCCCAGGCATCGCGGCGCATCTCGATCAAGGATTGGATCAGGATCGGGGCGCGTTCGCCGAAAACCGTCTCAGCTTGGTTCTCGTCGATCCACAAGGTCGATTCCAAAGTCACCGCCACCAGGAGGTTCAGTACCTGGGTGTAGGAATCCTGCGAGGAGGCGATGTCATTGAGTGCCAGGACGCCATTGACCTTGATGCGATGGGCGGTGCGGCGCTGGCTGGCATCGGGATTGTTGCGCTTCAGCCGATCGACGGCCGAACTGATTGACATGAAATAACGATCGGCGAACGCGTAGGTGAGCTGATCAAGCTCCTCGAGGGTCAAGCTCGCGTTCGCTGCCGTCGGCGAAGCGATGGTCACCGCCACCGGCGCGCTAACCGGCGGCCGTACGGACGAACCGCAGCCCGCAAGCACACCGAGGCCGACCACCATCGACATGGTCGAGGCCATCCCTGCAAGGTCCTGGCGCTGAAGCATGGGCAGACCATGCGGAAGACCTCTAACGGGCAAGGAGTTTCGCATAACGGTTGATGGGAACCCCCTCAAAGCGCCTCGGGCTCGGCGCTGACCTATGCGACCAGCGACCTAACTATTGTTGTATTAATCGTATTTTGCTTTGACCGACACGTACACTCAGCTGCGAGACGAAGAAACACATAGGTACCTGCAGTCCATAATGGGAATCGGGGAATAGCCTAGTTTAAATAGGATTTACACTCAGTCTTGATGCTATAAATACCTGTCCAACATGTATCTACAGCGATGACCCCAGGTGCGTGCGCGAGGGTTTCGCTCAATAAGTGATCAATCGCGCCCTAAGAAACAAATCGGGATTCGGAAGCCCGGTCGAAGGCGCTGAATCGCTACAATTTGTACCACTGATCGGCTGGCATGACCGGCGCCATGTCCGCCTCACCCAGGAGCGGTCATGAACAGCAAAACCGTGGTAGTGGTCGGCAACGGCATGGTCGGCCACAAGTTTATCGAGACGATGATCAGTCGTGGCGAGCATCTGAACTGGAACGTGGTGACCTTTTGCGAGGAGCCGCGTCTGGCCTACGACCGCGTCTACCTGTCGTCGTTCTTCGCCGGCAAGACCGCCGAGGATCTGTCGCTGCTGCCCAAGCCGACCTACTACGCCGACCACGGCATCACCGTGCACCTCCGCGACCAAGTCGCGAGCATCGACAAGGCGGCCAAGACCGTCACCAGCGCCAAGGGCGTCGTGATCGCGTACGACAAGCTGGTGCTCGCCACCGGCTCGTTCCCCTTCGTGCCGCCGGTCACCGGTCGCGATGCCACCGGCTGCTTCGTCTACCGCACCATCGAAGACCTGATCGGCATGCAGAACCATGCCACGTCGTCGAAGATCGGCGTGGTCATCGGCGGCGGCCTGCTCGGCCTCGAATGCGCCAGCGCGCTCAAGAACATGGGCCTTGAGACCCACGTCGTCGAATTCGCCCCGCGGCTGATGACGGTGCAGGTCGACGAGGGCGGCGGTGCGATCCTCAAGCGCAAGATCGAATCGCTGGGCGTGAAGGTCCACCTCAACAAGAACACCTCCGAGATCGTCAAGACCGCCGAGGGCCGCATCGAGAAGATGACCTTCGCCGACAAGAGCGAACTCAAGACCGACATGATCGTGTTCAGTGCCGGTATCCGTCCGCGCGATGAGCTCGGCAAGTCGACCGGCCTGGTGATGGGCGAGCGCGGCGGCATCCATGTCGACGAGCACTGCGTCACCAGCGATCCCGACATCCTCGCCATCGGCGAGGTCGCGGTGTACAAGAAATTCATCTATGGACTAGTCGCTCCCGGCTACCACATGGCAACGGTCGCCGTCGATACCATCACGGCCTCTTTCGGTGGGAAAGCCGAAGGCGCGCGCTTCACCGGCTTCGACATGAGCACCAAGCTCAAGCTCATGGGCGTCGAGGTCGGCTCGTTCGGAGATGCCATGGGCAGCACGCCCGGCTGCCACGTCGCCAGCTTCACCGACTCCAACGCCGAAGTCTATCGCAAGCTGGTGCTGTCGGCGGATCGCAAGACCCTGCTCGGCGGGGTGCTGGTCGGCGACACCTCGGCCTATGGCACACTGCATCAGTTCATGCTCAACAAAGTCGCCATGCCGGCGAACCCCGAAGACCTGATCCTGCCCACGCGCAGCGGCGCCAAGCCCGCCGGCATGGGCGTCGAGAGCCTGCCCGAGGCGGCAACCATCTGCTCGTGCCACAATATCACCAAGGGCACCATCTGCGGCGCCATCGACAGCCAGGAATTGCGCGAAGTCAGCGACGTGAAGCGCTGCACCAAGGCCGGTACCGGCTGCGGCTCGTGCGTCTCGCTGATCAAGGATCTGCTCAAGGACACGCTCACGAAGAAAGGCATCACCGTCACCAACCACGTTTGCGAGCATTTCGCCTACTCGCGCCAAGAACTCGCCAGCCTGGTCCGTCTGGGCAAGCTCAAGACCTTCGATGCGCTGCTGCACGCGCACGGCAGCGGCGAAGGCTGCGAGATCTGCAAGCCGGCCATCGGCAGCATCCTCGCCAGCTCCTGGAACGAACATGTCCTCGAAAAAAAACACGCCCCGCTGCAGGACACCAACGACCGCTTCCTCGCCAACATGCAGCGCGACGGGACCTATTCGGTGGTACCGCGCGTGCCCGGCGGCGAGATCACCGCCGATCAGCTCATCTGCCTCGGCACGGTGGCCAAGAAGTACAACCTCTACTCGAAGATCACCGGCGGCCAGCGCGTCGACTTGTTCGGCGCGCGCGTCGAACAGCTGCCGCTGATCTGGGAGGAACTGCTGCAGGTCGGCTTCGAGTCGGGCCATGCCTACGGCAAGGCTCTGCGCACGGTGAAATCCTGCGTCGGTTCGACGTGGTGCCGCTATGGCGTGCAAGACTCGGTGGGCTTCGCGATCAAGATCGAGAACCGCTACAAGGGCCTGCGCTCGCCGCACAAACTCAAGGGCGGAGTCTCAGGCTGCGCCCGCGAATGCGCGGAAGCGCAGGGCAAGGACTTCGGGATCATCGCCACCGAGAACGGCTACAATCTCTATGTCTGCGGCAACGGCGGCATGAAGCCGCAGCACGCCCAGCTGTTGGCGGCGGATCTCGATGAGACCGCGTGCATGGCCCTCATCGATCGTTTCCTGATGTTCTACATCCGCACTGCCGATCGCCTGGAGCGCACCGCTCCGTGGTTCAACAAGCTCGAAGGCGGCATCGACTACCTCAAGGAGGTGCTGATCGACGACAAGCTCGGCATTTGTAGCGAGCTGGAAGGCGAGATGCAGCGCGTCGTCGACGCCTATCAGGACGAATGGCGCACGGCCATCGAAAGCCCGGACAAGCGCAGGCAGTTCCGCGCCTTCGTCAACAGCCCGCTGGCCGATCCGACCATCGTCATGGTCGAGGAGCGCGGCCAGATCCGCCCGGCATTCTTCGAAGAGAAGGCCGCCAATCTCGACACCCTGATGCAGGTCTGATCCCATGAGCACCTCGACTTCCCCGGCCAGCGCCGTCACCTGGCACGACATCTGCGCGCTCAACGACATCGTCCCCAACACCGGGGTCTCAGCCCTCATCGGCCGGCGCCAGATCGCGGTCGTGCGGGTAGTCACCCGCGTCGGCAACGAATCGCTACACGCGCTGTCGAACTGGGACCCCATCGGCAAGGCCATGGTCATGGCCCGCGGCATCGTCGGCACCAAGGGCGACATCCCCAAAATCGCCTCGCCGCTCTACAAGCAGAGCTACGATCTGCGCAGCGGGCAATGTCTGGATGATCCGACGGTGTCGGTGCCGGTGTATCAGGTCAGGGTCAGCGAGGGCGTGATCCAGGTGGGATTGTAGGC
>JBILBP010000407.1:0-2574 GCA_044353645.1 Planctomycetota bacterium
TGCCCGGCCGGGATATCGCCCAGCGTCGGATTGACCATCGGCAACCAGTCAGTGACGGGGCTGCCGCCGACCGTCACGTCATCAACGTACCAGCCTTCGTAATTCGAATTGGATTGATTCGGGAAAAACCAGAAGAGCAGCCAGAATTCCTCATTTTTCCGCCCTTGCACGGGGAAGTCCAACGACGTCCACAGGTTATTCGAATTCGTTGCATCATACAAAGACTGCCAGGCCTGATCGTCAGGGGATGGCACCGTGGTACCGGTACGCGGTGCAATCATGATCGATACACCATCCTCATGGTTTTCGGTGCTGAGCCACGAACGAAGCTTGAGTCTGGACCTAGACGATGGCAGCTTGATGGCCGCCACCAGGAAACTCTCCACTCCACGATTCGCAGGCCGTTCCTTAGTAATTAATTCAGTTGCGCTGAAATTACACTCGTAAGTGCCGATATCCTCGCGTCCGCACCAGAATGCATTGCCGCGGCTGAAATCTCTGCGCGTGGTTTCATGCCATAAACCAGAGGACATGTCATCCGCGTAGCGGACCGACACCAAGGCCTGCAAGGGGTCGAGTCCAGCGCTGCGGATCGTGGCTGCACCATGGGTGAGACCAGCAGCGGTTGCTTGCCGTACCGACGACAACTCCACCGGTGCAAGATCGATGACCGGCTTGAGCAGACTCATATTGAACACCGGCGGCCATTGGGCGAACTGCTGCCTGCGCCACACATCGATATTGTAGCCGGTCGCCACGGCTGTTATGTCAGCGCTGACCAGACCGGGAATAGGCACACGATAACGCCCTTGGGAATCGGTGGTTACCAGACGCCAGAAAGAACTGTTGTCGATTCCCGGCTGGTTCCCGCGCACCTTGACGCGTGCACCCGCAATGCGTGCACCCCGGCTGTTGGTGACGACACCGCTCAGGGTGGTCGCCAATCCCATCGTCAGTGGGAAAGACCACGTCTGACCGCTAGCATCCTCGAAGCGCAGACTGACCTTGATCGGTTGGCCAGCATCAGCGCTCGTCTGCAGAGTGAAGGTCTTGGCGACCTGATTGTCGATTTCAACCGTTCCGAAATCGAACGCGCCCTGGATGACCGACGCATCTCCGCTTCTAATCAGCAGGCGTCCCTGAATCGATTGCAGACGCGTCGTGCCGCTCGATCTGATGACCACACCGACCTTCGCCTGCTCACCCGGATCGATGAATCCATTGCCGTTCGAAAGTGCTCCTTCGCTGGTAGTCACGCTGACCAGGCTCAGCAGCGGATAGGTTTCGGCGAGTTTATCCGGATCGGCGGCGGCTTGCAGGGCCCGGTAGGCATTCAACCGACCACCGGAAACGACCTTCCCGTAGAGGTCCGGTTTGACATCCACCGAACCCAGGATCGCCTGTTTGATCTGGGCCGCTGTCAACTCGGGCCGATAGGATTTGAGCAGGGCGGCGACGCCCGCCACGTGCGGGCAGGCCATCGAGGTCCCGTCGAACGTATTATAATCAGCGAGATCGTGCCTGGGGACGATCGATCCACCAGCCGGCGCGGCAAGATCGACGGATGTGACGCCGAAACAGGAATTGTCGCGCAATCGGTCGCGGTTGTCGGAAGCGGCCACCGCGATTACCTGCGGGCTGGTATCGCTCGAAGGCCAATCCACGGTAGAGTCATTATTCGTCGAGCTATTACCTGCCGCTGCGACGAACAGCATGTGACGGGTATCGAGCATGCACCTCTTCCATACCTGCGTGCCTAAAAGACTAAACTCAGGATCATCTGGACCACCATAGGAGTTGGAGGTAATCGAGGCGCCCATCGACGACGCATAATACACTCCTTCAACCGCCGCGTGCAGAAACGTCTCGTAATCTTGAGGTACATCCGAACTAAACACCTTTACCGGCATGAGCGTCACCGACCAGCAGACACCCGTTCCGCCAAGACCATTGTTACCGACCGCTCCGATGATTCCGGCACACCCTGTACCGTGGAAGACATATTCATGGCCGCGAACATCAGCATCGTCATCTGCCACGTCGTACCCGTGCACATCATCGACATAGCCATTACCATCATCATCGATGCCATTGGTGGCCTTGTTGCGACCCTGGGTATCACAACCGCTCTCGCCGGGATTGGTCCAGATGTTGGCTTGCAGATCCTCGTGATCAATATTAACACCATCATCAAGTACCGCGACCAGAACGGCGCGGGATCCGGTGGTGATGGTCCACGCCTCGGGAGCATCGATGTCGCAGTCGGCAAGCGATGGTGCTCCAGAGCCGTCAGGGGTAGCATTCTGCCCGGTGTTATGGTGATCCCACTGCCGTCCGAACAGCGGATCGTTCGGAAAACGTTTCCTAGGCTGCGGACTGGCGGCAGCGGCGGAAGCAAATTCCTGGCGCACGGCGGTGATGGCACTGTAAGCCTGCAAACCCTGAGTGGCAGTCGCGGCTACGCCAGCGGGTTCTCGGCTTGCCGCGGTGGCGTTCTTTCTCGACGCCATGCGTACGACGGCATCGGATTCGGCTGAGATCACCCCACCTTGTTCGCGCAAGGAGTTCATGCGC
>JBILBP010000081.1:0-8876 GCA_044353645.1 Planctomycetota bacterium
GTTCTTCGCCGGCAGCGCGTTGTGGACGATCCAGGATACCCTGGTCTACGAGAAGCTTTCCCTGCCGGCGCAACGCGTCCTGCAGCTGATGCAGCTCCTCTTGCCGGATTTTGAGCGTTTCCAGGTCGCCGCCAATCTCGCTGCCGGGCAGGCGATCACCTGGAATGCGGTGCTCCACGCCTGGTTGTATTTCGGGGTCTATACCCTGGTCTTCCTGGGCATGGGGTGGCTCGCCCTGGTACGCAAGGAGCTGTGAGATGAGATCACGCACGTGTCTGTTGCTGGGCGTCGGCTGCCTGCTCGCGGCCCAGGCGGTATCGACCTGGTGGTGCACGCCGCAACGCGGCGAGTTGACCCCCAATCGCGACGTCTACGAATCGCTGACCCCCGGTGAACTAGCGGGAACCTTGATGCTTGGCGGCTTCCGTGGCCTGGCCTGCGATCTATTATGGATGCGTGCCGATTCGGCTAAGGAGAACGGCCGCTTCTATGAATCGGTGGCGTTGTTCGAAGCCATCAGCCGCATCCAGCCACGCTTCGAGCAGCCCTGGGAATTCATGTCCTGGGATCTCGCGTACAACCTCAGCCACGAGGTCGAGGATCGCGACGCCAAATGGTCGTGGATCATCGCCGGCATCGACACCAACATCCGTGGCGTCACGCGCAATCCGCAGAGCGGACGCCTGCTGCGCCACTTAGCGTGGATGTTCCACCACAAGGGCGATCTGTTCCACGATAAGATCGAAGCCATGGCCTGGGCCTCTCGGCTCAATCCGCTGCTCAAAGAGGTCAATGCCCGGGTCAAACCCGGGTACCAGGTGGCCTTGCTCGATGAAGGCACCGGCACCAGCAACTTCTCGATCTCGGCGCGGCTCTACCAGGCGTGCATCGCCCTCAGCGACGGCTCCCGCGATGGCAAGGGCCGGCTCTCGGCGCAGTGGGTGCGGCGCATGGTGCCCCTGGCCCTGGAGAGCGCTGGCAATATCAAGCGCAACCAGAGCCGTCATCTCGAAGCGCTCAAAGGCTACCTTGATTCCCTGCAGGCCTGGGATGTGGTGATCGCCTGGGCGAATGCGCCGGCCGCCAATGCCTACGAGGTTAGCCAGCACAAGCTCGCCCTCGACAGCGTCGAGCGCAACGAAGGCCGCCTGCGCCGTAAGGCCGCGCAGTACTGCTACGATCTTGCCCCCGACAGCGATACCGCCGAGAAGACCGCGCAGGCGATCCTCGCCCGCAATTGGAGCGAGGCTCTGCGCCACCTGCAGCGGCCGGGATGGAAGTCCGCCGCCAGCAACTCCCGCATCCATTGGCTCGACGAACCCGGATGAGTGTTTTGTGTCTGGGAAAATTCGACGCCCTGCATCGCGGTCATCGGGCCCTGGCAGAGCGCGCGGCAGCCCATGGTGGGCCGGTACAGCTGCTGAGTTTCGCGGGCATGGCCGAGATCCTCGGCTGGCAGCCGCGACTGCCGCTGACGGCGCCGCTTGATCGGCCGCGCATCCTGGCGGAATGGCCTGGTGTGCCGGGCGAAGTCGCCCTGCCATTTGGCGAGATCCGTGAGTTTGATGCCATGGCGTTCCTCCACTTCGTGGCGCACCGCTTGGGTGCCACGGCAGTGGTGGTGGGCGAAGATTTCCGTGGCGGACGGGGGCGTCAGTCCGACGTCGCGAGTTTTATCCAAGCCGGGCGAGCTGTCGGGGTGCTGGTGCTGGCGGTGGCAGCGGTTGTGGATGTCCACGGTCCGGTTTCGAGCACGCGTGTGCGTTCAGCGTTGGCGAATGGTGATCTGACGGCGGTCACCGCCTTCTTAGGTCGCCCGCATCGTCTGCTCGGCACCGTGGTCCGCGGCGATGGCCGTGGGCGTCAGATAGGTATCCCGACGGCAAATCTCGGGCTGCGGATGAATCAGGAACCAGGTCCTGGAGTTTACGCTGCGTGGGCTTTCATCGCCGGAGAACGTGTGCCAGCGGTAGTGAATATTGGCCGTGTCCCCACCGCTGGGGCTGACCGTCCGTTAACGGTGGAAGCTCATCTGATTGGTTGGCAGAAGGACTGTTACGATGCTCCCTTGGCTTTGGAGTGCATCCAGCGTGTGCGTGAAGAGCGGCGTTTTCCAAGTTTTGCCGATCTGGTGACGCAGATTCGCGCCGATATTGGCGTCGCGACTGGAATTTTACGCGGCTGAGCTGTCGGGGTCGGCCATCCAGGTCGTTGATCCCCCGCCTCGAGGACACCATTCCCCAGATCATCAGCCTCCTGTTTCAGGCTGCCAAGTTCGGTGCGTGATCGTCCCGTCCACTGCGCCGTTCGCGACCGGCGCGGTTTCAGCATCGCACGCCGCCGGGAAAGCCTGAGGGTGGCAGCAACCCTGTCAGCCAACGGCCGCGCGCAGGGCGACGCGCACCGCACCGGCATGGGCCAACACGCGCTCCGTGGCGGCGACATACTGCCCGGCCAGCGCCTCCGCCGGCTCTGTGAACATCGGGAAGCGGATCAGTTCGCTGGCCAGACGGGTCGTTGCCGGCAGATCGTCCGCGCGGTAGGTGCGGACCGGTTCCGGCAACCTCGCGATGTCGTTCCAGCGCCCCTCGCAGAACAACGGCTGCTGGTGCACCAGGGGATAGCGCGGTGGCGAGACCCGGCAGCCCTCGCTGATCAACGCGGCTGATAATTCGGCAGCACTGAGTGGTAGCTCCGGCGGAACACGTAACAGCAACTCGAACCACACCCGGGTGCTGCCCGGCTCGGGCCGGAAGGGAACGAGTCCGAGTCCTTCCAGTGCATCCTCCAGCGGGGCGCAGTTGGCCTGCCTGATCGCATTGTGCCGATCAAGCTTGCCCAACTGGCTCAGTCCGACCGCGGCGGACAGAGGTGCCATGCGCGTCTTTATACCGAAGGTGGTGCCGGCGAAGCGGTGCGCCGGCGGCGGCAACTCCAGACAACGCCAGACATCGCCCAACTGGGCAGCCCGTTCGTATAAGCTGTCCTCGTCGGTCATCAGCACGCCACCCTCGCCGGCCGGAGCCAGCTTGTGTGATTGGAGGCTGAACACGGATACATCGCCCAGGCGTCCGCACGGGTTCCCCTGCCACACCGCGCCGTGGGCATGGCTGGCGTCCTCGATGATGCGCAGGCCCCGGCGGGTCGCGAGGGCGCGCAGTTCAGCCATCCGGCTGGGCACACCCCACAGATGCACGATCACGATGGCGCGGGTGCGCGAGGTGCAGCGGCGTTCGACATCCAGCGGATCGAGTCCGGCCTGGCACGGCTCGCTCTCGGCGAAGACCGGCACCGCTCCCAGCCACAGCATCGGCACGGCCGAGGCCCACCAGGTTGCCGACGGAACGATGACCTCATCCCCCGGCTGCAAGCCGATGGCATGGAAGGCGGCCAGCAGGGCGAGGGTGCCGTTGGCGTGGGCCAGGACATGCCGGCGACCCCAGCGCACCCGATAGGCGTCTTCAAGTGCGTGGGTCACCGGATGGGTCGACAGGTCTCCGTCACGCAGCACCGCAAGCACCGCGTCCTCGTCCTCCTTGTCGAGGCGGGGCCAGCGTTCCGCTGCGGCGTGGTCCGGGGTGACGATCGGTGTACCACCAAGCAGCACGGGCAGGTCGGTCATGGTTTGCTCAGCATGGTTCGGCGCAGGCCTTGCGCAGGGTCAGGTCGAGATCGGCAAGACGCGCACGGTAGTCGGCCAGGGCTTCGGCTCCATCACTTCCATGGATGGCCGCAGCGATGTGCTGCACCTGCTCATGATGCTGGTCCTGCAGCCCCAAACCGCCACCCGCGACGAGCTGGGCGACGGGCGTGCGTCGGCGCAACCAGCTGTCCAGGGTCCAGCACTGCTCGTGTTCGCGGCACCACCCCGGGTCCGGCAGCGGCTGGTCGAGGCCGGGAAAATGGATCGTGGGAGCGACCGGTAGCGAGAACGATGCCGGAGGTGGCCGTCCGCCAAGCCCGCGGCGCGCCTGTCCAAGGACGTGACGGGCCGCCGCTTCTGCTCCGGTCAGCTTTCCGCCGAGGATGGTGATCCATCCCGGCTCCCGGTCGAGTATGCGAAAACTGCGGGTCAGATCCTGGGAGCGTTTGACCGCGGCGCCCCGGCGCACGGCCAGCGCACGAACTCCGCAGCGCACCGCGAGCACCTGCGCGCGCGACAGCGGGCCGACCAGTTGACGATGCAGCCGCACCAGTTCGGACACTTCGGCCTGCGACGGAGCCAGCGCCGCATCGGGATCCGTCACCAGCGTCTCGGTCGATCCCCAGATGCATGCGTCAGCGCCTGGAAAGGGAACCAGGCTCAGGACGTCGCGCTCGCGCGGGTGTTCAATCATCAACGCCGTCGGCCGCACGCCCGCCACCACCAGGCTGACGCCACGGCTCGGCACGATGTCCCAACCATGGTCGATCCCCGCCTGCGCGTCGATCTTCCCCGCCCAGGCTCCACCGGCATTCACTACCAGGGCTGCCTCCAGGCGCATCGAGCCTCCGCTGCGCCGGTCGTTCAGTACCATGGTCCATCCCCCCGGGCAGCGGCTGATGGATTCGATCGCGCTCCAGGTCGCAGCGACGCAGCCGGGCGGAGTCATGGCGACCTGCCGCCAGCTCCAGCGCGCATCCGGCAGATCGAGCCTCGCCTCGGCGAAATGTATATGCCCCTGTGAACGCCACGGCAGCATCCCGCGACAGCGGCCCAGCATCCAGTAGCCAAGCAGGGCCGCATGCACGAGCAGCGGACTGCGGCGAGAGGGGGCGATGCGGTAAAGACAAGGCAGTCTGGTCACGCCGCTGGCACGATTGGCCGTTAGGCCATCACGTTCTGCACACCAGCGCACGACCTCGTCGAGGCGTCCACGACTGAGATACAGCAGGCCGCCCCAGATCAGATTCGCCGAACCCTGGCTCGCCCCGCCACCGACATCGCCCCGATCGACCATGACGACGCGATATCCTGCCTCGCCCAGGCGACGATACACCGTGGCACCGATCGCACCGGCTCCGATTACGGCCACATCGCAACGCTGGCTACCGGCACGGAACCAGGCAGCTCGCTCAGAGGGGCTGTGCGTCATAGACCCTATCTTCAGCCCTATCGGTCCCATTCAAAGCGCGCATGCCACCGTCAGCTCTAGCTGGATCAGGACAGTGCATGTACTTGCGGTGGTGAATGGTGGCCAAGGACCGCACCGCATTGGTGATGCAGATCCGCGTGTAATTGGGGTCGCTAGTGTACGCAATTGGGCTGTGTGGTCACCCGGTGAGCGTAGGCATCCACGCAGCCGGGGTCTGGCCGACGTGACTGTCGAACATGCGGTTTTCTGGGCATCCGGATTCTGCCTATGTCGATGCTGAGACGCCCCACGATCCCTAACTCACCTGCTGGTGTACGCTGGATGACATGACCTTCGAGAACGGAACGTTCAGCGTACTGCCATTTTCGCGTGCGGATGGCTGCGGACGCCATGCGCATGTCGAAGAGGCCAGGACCAATGACCTGGTTGGCTACACCGGTGATGACCCGGGTGAGTTGGTGGTGGTGCCGGCAGGCTCGATCGCCTTTTTCACGAGTTTCACTTTGTACCGCAGTGGGGCGAATGTTACCGGTAAACCGCGGCGTTCGTATCTCATCCAGTGTAGCAACGAGGTGATTCGCAAAGCGGATTTTAACCCCCTGAGGCCGCACCGAACGCGTTCTTTGATTATCCTGGTTCGGCCTACGCTCTGGCACAATGACCGACTCCGTTGTCGCCGTATGTGCCGCCTTGTCATCGGTGCAGGATCCTGATCTGCACCAGGACCTGGTGACCCTCAACATGATCCGCAATCTGCGCATCGAAGAGGGCATCGCGCGCTTCGACTTGGTGCTGACCACCGGTGCCTGCCCGGTGAAGCAGCAACTCGAGGACCAATGCCGTGCGGCGGCTCTGTCGGTGGCCGGCGTCACCCGCGCCGAAATAACCGTCAGCGCCGAGGTCCCCAAGGGCGCTGACGGCAAGAACGTCCTCCCCGGGGTACGCAAGCTGATCGGCGTGGGCTCTGGCAAGGGCGGCGTCGGCAAAAGCACCGTCACCGTCAATCTCGCCCTGGCCCTGGCCAAGACCGGCGCCCGCGTCGGCATCCTCGATGCCGACATCTACGGGCCTTCGATCCCGACCATGATGGGCGTCAATCGCCAGCCGACGGTGGTCGAGCGCAAGCTCGTCCCGGTCGAGGCCCACGGCATCAAGCTCATCTCCATCGGCTTCCTCATCGAGGAGCGCCAGGCGATCGTGTGGCGTGGACCGATGCTGGTCGGGGCCTTGAAGCAGTTCCTCTCCGACGTCGCTTGGGGTGAGCTTGATTACCTGCTCGTGGATCTGCCGCCCGGTACCGGTGATGTGCAGCTGACCCTGGCCCAGAACGCGCCCTTGGCGGGCGTGGTCATCGTCTCCACGCCGCAGGCGGTGGCCCTCGCCGACGTGCGTCGCTCGGTGTCGATGTTCGAGAAGGTCGGAGTCAAGGTTTTCGGCGTGGTCGAAAACATGAGCGAATTCGTGTGCCCGCGCTGCGGCCATGTCGAGCCGATCTTCGGCGTCGGCGGTGCCGAGCGTGAGGCCGCCGCCATGCACCTGCCCTTCCTTGGTCGCGTGCCCCTGGAGATCGGCGTGCGCGAGGCCGGTGATGCCGGCACGCCGGTGATCGTCGCCCATCCCGATTCGGTCTCGTCGCGGGCCTTCGTGGCCATCGCCGAGCGCGTTGCGCAACGGGTCTCGATCGCGGCCCTCACGGTTCCATCTGCGACCGCCGTACCTGCTTCACCCTAGGAGCCGATGACCATGACCATCACCGCCATCACCGATCACGAGCTGCCCGCCCTGCGCATCGCCAACGACCTCGGCGAAGCCCTGATCCATCTCCATGGGGCGCACCTCGTGCACTTCCAGCCGCGCGGCCATCAGCCGGTGCTGTGGATGAGCGGTTCGAGCTGGTTCGTCGACGGCAAGGCGATCCGTGGCGGGGTGCCGGTGTGCGGGCCGTGGTTCGGTCCGCATGCCACGGTCGCGACCCTGCCTGCGCACGGCCTGCTGCGTCAGCGCCGCTGGAGCCAGCTCAGCAGCCGCGAGCTCGCCGATGGCCGGACCGAGGTGGTCTTGTCGCTGACCAGCGACGCCGCCATGCACGCGCTCTGGCCACATCCGTTCGTCGCCACCTTGAGCGTGGTCGTCGGGGCCACGCTGACCATGGAACTGTCGCTGCGCAATACCGGCGTGGCGCCGTTCCTGCTCGGCGAAGCGCTGCATACCTATTTCAGTGTTTCGGATGTGCGCACCATCCGCATCAACGGCCTCGCCGGCGTGACCTTCCTCGACAAGGTCGACGGCGGTGCGCGCAGGGTGCAGGGCCCCGAACCCTTGGCGATCAGCGCCCAGACCGATCGCGTCTACCTCTCCGCCAACGATACGGTGGTCATCGATGATCCGGGCCTGGCGCGGACCATCACCGTCAGCAAATCCGGCAGCGGCGCGACCGTGGTGTGGAATCCGTGGATCGAAAAAGCTCAGGCGATGGCTGATTTCGGCGATGATGAGTGGCCGGGCATGATCTGCGTCGAAGCCGCCAACACCGCCGACAGCACGGTCGTGGTGCCGCCGGCGTTCACCCATCATCTGACCCAGGTGATCAGCGTCGCCCGTCGCTGAAATGCGCCTGTTGTTGCTGCGAGGGGTGTTGCTGCGAGGGGTGTTGCTGCGAGGGGTGTTGCTGCGAGGGGTGTTGCTGCGAGGGGTGTTGCTGCGAGGGGTGTTGCTGCGAGAGGTGCCGCTGCTGTGCGTCCTGCTGCTGACCTGTGGTTGCTCGTCGGTGGTTCGCACCATGCCTCCGCCGGGCCTCACGCCGGCGCATCAACTGACGGTGTTCACCGATGGCTTCCACAGCGGCGTGGTCCTCGATAAGGCGGCGCTACCGGCCACCCTCGATCCGCAAGGTGGCGATGAGCCGGCCTCGTGGCCGCAGCAGACCCTGCATTTCGGCGAGCTGAAGTGGACCGCGGGCTACGACAATTCCATGTGGCATGCCCTCAGCCTGGTCCTCATCCCCGGTGAGGGCGTGGTGCAGTCGGATCATACCCGCGGCGGTCTGGTCGATGTCCCCGGACTCGAGCTCGGCAAGCTGCGCATGTGGAATTTTCCGGTGAATCAGGCGGGTATGGATGCCGTGGTGGTCAATCTCGAAAAGAATTGGCTTGAAGGCGAGATCATGCCCCGCGAGAAAGGCACGCCCTCGACGCTGTACCCGGCCCAGCACGCGTGGTCGGTCTATCACAATTGCCACGACTTCACCCTCGACCTGCTGCGCTCGGCCGGGCTCGATCTCTATCCGCGGTGGCTGTATCTCGCTGGCGGCCTGACCACCGACCTCGACCAAGCCCAGCGCGAGATGGCTCGCGCCGGGATCACCGTCATCGGGAAATGATCGGCGCTGGCAGGCCGTCAGCTTTCAGCCGTCAGGGGCCAGGGGCTAGGGGCTAGGGGCTAGGGGCCAGGGGCCAGGGGCCAGCGGCCAGCGG
The DNA here is from genome assembly GCA_044353645.1 of Planctomycetota bacterium. Classification (GTDB taxonomy): domain Bacteria; phylum Planctomycetota; class UBA11346; order UBA11346; family UBA11346; genus CAIUVD01. The sequence continues at coordinate 8,549 of JBILBP010000081.1, forward strand.
CCAGGGGCCAGGGGCCAGCGGCCAGGGGCCAGGGGCCAGGGGCCAGGGGCCAGCGGCCAGGGGCCAGCGGCCAGGGGCCAGCGGCCAGGGGCCAGGGGCCAGGGGCCAGGGGCCAGCTTTCTAGGTTCGAACCTGGAGTCTGGGGCCTGGTCTCTGGAGTCTGGGGCCTGGTCTCTGGAGTCTGGGGCCTGGTCTCTGGAGTCTGGCGTCTGGCGTCTGGCGTCTGGCGTCTGGCGTCTGGATTCCGGTTTACAAAGCCACCGTACTGCAACCCGGTGTCCTTTCTCCTCGCCAGCATCCTGATCGTGCTCGGCGTCAAGGCTGCCCT
>JBILBP010000082.1:0-8874 GCA_044353645.1 Planctomycetota bacterium
CTCGGCTGCTGTCGACCTTGCGCATGTCGCCCTTGGCCGCGTCGATGCCTACGCGATCAGCCATATCTTTCCCTGGGATCAATGCGGTGGCGCGGCGATCTGCGCAGCCCTCGGCTATGAATTGACGCGTTGGGACGGCACGCCCTGGGATCTCCACCATCCCGACATCATCTGCGCTAGGCCGGGTATGGACCTCGCGCGCTTCACGGCTGGCGGCGGCTAGTTCTTCCTCTTTTTTTTGGCCAGCTCGGCGGTGGCCTGAAGGACATCGCGCAGCTGGCGAAGGCCGGCCTCGAAACCACCCAAGATACGCGTCTGATAATCCGGACCCTTGAGCTCGAAGGCGGCTTCTTGCGCCAGGTAGAACGCAGGCACCGCGCCGAGATCGATCAGCATTCGCACCCCGCGCTCCTCCGGCACGCCCTCGACCAGACGATGTCGCAATTTCACACCGGAAGCCACAAAACCGTCGCTAGCGCTTTCGGGACCGAGGACCACGACCGGGAGCACGCCCTTCGCCGGTAGCTCGAGGAGGCTGTGCAACTGGCCCATCTGGCGCAACGCGCCGGCGCCGGTGGAGATGTAGACGAGAAGGATCTGGGTCGCGCCGAGGTTCTCGGTCTCACGGACGAGTTCGAGGGGGCCATTGTAGATATGGATGCACTCGGCGCCCAAGGACGTCGAGCGGGCGGCCCCGACGGTGAGCAGACCGCGGTTCAAGACCGGCAGCAGTTCGTCACGGACCTTGGGCCAGGCGTCGACCGCCGATTGCGGCAGCAGCACTCGGGTGCTGGCGAAATCGGGGAAATCCGCCCGGTTGGCGGCCATTACGGTGTCGACCACCAAGCGCACATCACGCACCTGCAGGGTCCCCGGGGTGATCGCCAGATCGCCAATCGAGGGCGTCCGACCATCGACGCCAAGCGCGGCCGCGACGAAGAAGAACTGCCCGACATTGGCGCTGGAGGCGATGATCAGTTCGTCGCAATGCAGGCCGCTGGGCAGCGGAATGGTGTTCACGCCCCAGGCGCGCTCAGTGAGCATGAAGCCGAGGATCTGCTGCCGCCGGCCCTCAACCATGGCGTAGACGGTGACTCGTTGCTGGCTGTTGGTGCCGAGCATCACAGTCATCGCGTCCTCGGTGGTCGCCAGGTATCCGGCGGGCAGCTTCAGGCGCAGAACCTGCTCGGGGCCATCGCTGACGCTGCCGTAGATCGGTTGCGAGGCGAGCGGAGCCAGCTCCGGCAAGGCCCGGGCCGGCAGCGGATCGCCGCGTAGCGGCTTGAGCATCTGCACGCTGCCCTTGGCCGATCTCGGCATGTCGCCCAGACGTCGCCGCAGTTCATTGCGGCGGACGAGGAAGCGCTGCGGGACCTCGCCTTGCAACAGCCTCTGAGCCCTACTTCGTTCACCATTGCTGAGAGCAACCTCGGCACTGTCGAGCAGATCCTTGGTCTGCGGCTCGGCAGCATTCACCGCCTGATCGAGACGACGCTGCAGGTCGGTGAGGCGCTGGCGTGTCGGGCTCGACAGATTATCGCCGGGACCGAGATCCACGACCGTGCTCAGAGCACCCTCGGCCTCGGCCAGCTTGTGGTCGTTGAGGAAGGCTTCGGCGGTGTTCAACATCGCTTCGATGTGCTCGCTAGCGATCACGGGCGTCGGCTGAACCACCACCGGATCGCCCATCGCCGGTACGACCGCCTCGGGTATCACCGGCGGTGGGCTTACGTCCCGTTGACTGCGGGCGATCAGGGACCCGGCGATCAGGGTCAGTCCGACCACCGCCACCCCGAGCATCGCCAGTCGCTGACCTTGCCACCGCTGACCTTGCCTCCACTGACCTTGCCTCCACTGACCTTGCCTCCACTGACCTTGCCTCCACAGACGTTGCCACCACCAGCGCGGGCGAACGGCAGCGAAGTCGGTTTCCTGCACCGTCACCGCCGCGCCGGTGAGGACCGTCACCGGCGCCGCCGCATGGCCATCGCGATTACGTCGCAGCCGGCCAGCGACGAGGTCCTCCGCGTGTAGTGGGATCTCGGCCTTTAAAACCTCACTCAGGCTGTGCGCATCCGCCCAGCGCTCGTGCCGGCGCTTGGCCAGGCATTTGGCCAGGATCGGCTGCAGACGGGTCAGATCCGCGCGCTGCAACAGGAGATTAGGCACCGGCTCGGTGAGGTGCTGATTGATGACCTGGAGGGTGCTCTGGGCGGTATACGGCGGCTGATCGGTGAGCGTCTGGAAGAGAGCGCAGCCGAGAGAATAGATGTCCGAGCGTGGGCTAGGTTCCTCGCCGCGACAGGCTTCCGGAGACATGTAGGCCGGGCTGCCGATGATCGCCCCGGTCTGCGTGACCTGCACGCAGTCTTCACTGCGCGCCAGGCCAAAATCCGCGATCTTGGCGACTCCCAGCCGATTGACCAGGATGTTGTCGGGCTTGATGTCGCGGTGGACCACGCCCAGGGAATGGGCGAAGGCCAGACCGTCGGCGGCCTGACGATAGAGATCGAGGGTCTGCCGCACGGTGAGCCGCTTGAGTCGGGATAATGACCCCAATGACCAGCCGTCGACGTATTCCAGGACCATCACATAGATCGCTTCGCCCTGCGGTCCCAACGACGGGCCATAATCATGGCAGGCGATGATGTTCGGATGCACCAGGCGCCCGAGGACCTGGGCCTCGCGGGTGAAGCGTTCAATATACTTGGGGTCGGTGACCAGATGCTGGGCGATGACTTTGATCGCCACCAACCGGTTCATGCGCAGTTGTTCGCCGAGATACACCGAACCCATACCCCCCTTACCCAGCAGCTTGTCAAAGCGCAAGGCGTCAGTGGCGAATCCGATATAGGGGTCGGCTGGCATCCGCATGTAGTTCTAGCTGGCTAGAGTTTGATTGCCATCGTTCGGCATGTGGCATCGGACCTCTCAGAGGCTCCCGTCCCATTCGACGATGAAGCGGACCTTTTCGGCCTCGACCATGGCCTGGTACAATTCATCGCACTCGCCCGAGATATAGCGCTCGAGCGAATAGCCGGTGAAATTGATGCGATGATCGGTGATGCGGTTTTGCGGAAAATTATAGGTACGGATGCGATCGCCGCGTTCGCCGGAGCCAACCTGATCCTTGCGGGCAGCGGCCCGCTCCTGGGCGATACGTGCGCGTTCGGCCTCATACAGGCGGGCACGGATCCAGGTCATCGCGCGCAGGCGGTTGGAGAGCTGCGAGCGCTCCTCTTGGCAGAGCACGGCGATGCCGCTGGGGCGGTGCAGGATGCGGATCGCCGATTCGGTCTTGTTGACGTGCTGGCCACCGGCACCGCCGGACTTCTGGGTGGTGATCTCGAGATCGGCGGGGTTGATCACGACATCGGCTTCTTCAGCCTCGGGGAGGACCGCCACGGTCGCCGCCGAGGTATGCACGCGCCCCTGCGACTCGGTTTCCGGCACCCGCTGCACACGATGCCCGCCGGACTCGAAGCGCAGCATGCCGAAGGCGCCGAGCCCTTCGGGAGTGCTGCCGGTAACGTGGAAGGAGATCTCCCGGAAGCCGCCCTGCTCGCCCTCGGCCACCGTCATCGGCTGCAATTTCAGCCCCTGCCGTTGGCCCCACATGCCATACATGCGCGCCAGGTCGCCAGCGAACAGGGCCGCCTCATCGCCGCCGGTACCAGCGCGGATTTCGAGGATGGCATTACGATAGCTAGCGGCGTCGCTGGTGACCAGCAGACCCTTGATGGTCTCGATCAGTTCCGCCTGCTGAACCTCGGCGGCGGCGATGTCCTCGCGCGCCATGGCCCGCATTTCGTGATCGGCGAGCAGGACCACCGCCGCTGCGCGTTCGTCCTCGATCCGTGACCATTCGATGAACGGCCGCACCACTCGACCCAGCCGGGCATGGTCGGCAAGAACGCGCTTATAAGCAGGCGAAGCGATAATCGCCGGATCCGCCATCTGCGCGTCGAGCCGCCGATGGCGCTCATGCAGAACGCGCAAATGGCCAATCAGATCACTCACGGGACTTAAGCCGTGGGCGTGTCGGTTGGCGGCGGATCGAGTGGGCTGACACCCTCGCTGCTCTCGCCAACCTCGGAAGACGGTGCCTCCTTGGCGTTCTCATCGCGGGGGCAGATGGCGACGCTCGAGAGCGCATCGCCGTCGGCGAGATTGACGATGGTCACCCCCTGCGCGGCGCGGCCAACGGAACGGATCTGGTCGACGCTGGTACGCACCACCTGGCCTTGACGGCTGATGATCACCAGTTCGTCGCCAGCGCGTACCGCCAACGAGGCCAGTACCGGACCGTTGCGTTCGCCGGTATCGATGTTGATCACCCCCTTGCCGCCACGGCGGATGAGGCGGTAGTTGTCGAACGGCGTACGCTTGCCGAAGCCCTTCATGCAGATGGTCAGCACTTCCGCGTCATCGTCATGGCGCACGAGGCTGATGACCTTGGCTCCGGGAGTGAGATCGATGCCGCCGACGCCGCCGGTGTCGCGGCCGGTCGGACGCACGTCGCTCTCTTCGAAGCGCACCGCCTGGCCGTCATCGCTGGCGATGAGGATCTTGTCGCTGCCAGAGGTGATGATGACCCCCACCAGGACATCGCCCTCGGCGAGCTTGATGCCTTTGATGCCGCCATTGCGCGGATTGCCGTAGGCCGCCAGGGCGGTCTTCTTCACCTGGCCCTGGGCGGTGGCCATGAGCAGGAACTGATCTTCACGGAATTCACGCACCGGGATGGTGGCGGTGATGGTCTCGTCCTTGTCGAGTTCGAGAACGTTGGCGAGGTGCTTGCCGCGGCTGGTGCGCCCGGCCTCGGGGACCTGGTAGACCTTGAGCCAATGGATCTGCCCGTGATTAGTGAAGCACAGCAGGTACTGGTGGTTGGTGGCCGAGAACATCTGTGCCACGAAATCGGTATCACCTTTGAGATCGCCGCCCGAGACGCCCTTGCCGCCACGCTTCTGCAGACGAAAGGTCTCCACCGGCATGCGCTTGATGTACCCGCTGGCGGTGATGGTGACCACGCATGGCGCGTCTTCGATGAGGTCCTCCATGTCGAAGCCGGTGACCGCGGCGACGATCATGCTCCGACGTTCATCGCCGTATTTTTCCAATAGTCCTTGGAGGTCGGCCTTGATGATCGCGTATTGCCGTTCATCGCGGGCGAGGATGTCGCGGAAATCGGTGATCGCTGCAAGCAACGCATCGCGCTCGCTGGTGAGCTTGTCTCGTTCGAGGCCGGTGAGCCGGCGCAGCTGCATGTCGAGGATGGCCTGCGCCTGGCGATCGCTGAAGCCCCAATTGGCGATGAGGCCTTCTTTGGCAGCCTCGACCGAGGCCGCACCGCGGATCAGGGCGATGATCTGGTCGATGACATCGATGGCCTTGAGCAGGCCTTCGATGATGTGCATGCGTGCTTCATCTCGGGCGAGCAGGAAGCGCGTACGGCGGATGATCACCTCTTTGCGATGCTCGATCCACGCCGCGCACAGACGACGCAGGCCGAGGGTGCGCGGCCGGCCACCGTCGAGGGCGACGATGTTGATGGCGAAATTGTACTGGAGATTGCTGTGCTCGAAGAGCTGGTTGAGAACCAGGTCGGGATCCTCGCCTTTCTTCAAGGAGATGACCAGGCGGATACCGTTGCCGATGGCGCCGCCGTTCATCGAGAACAGACCCTGCACATGACCGGCGGCGTCGGCGGCGCGGATCGATTCGGTGATCGTCTCGAGCTTGATGCCGTAGGGGATCTCAGTGACGATGATCGCGGTCTTGCCTTCGACCTCCTCGATGTGCGTCTTGGCGCGCATGACCACGCGGCCGCGGCCGGTCTCGTAGGCCTCGCGCACGCCGGCGGTACCGCAGATGGTGGCGCCGGTGGGAAAATCCGGGGCCTTGATGAAACGCATCAGATCCGCGACCTGGGCCTGCGGATGATCGATAAGGTGGATCAGCGCCTGGCAGACCTCGCTGAGGTTGTGCGGCGGGATATTGGTGGCCATGCCCACGGCGATACCCGATGAGCCATTGATCAATAGGTTGGGCAGCTTCGACGGCAGCACCGTCGGCTCCTGCAGGCGACCATCAAAGTTCGGACGGGTATTGACCGTCTCGTACTGGATGTCCTCCATCATCTCGACGGTGAATGGCGACATCCGGGCTTCGGTATAACGATAGGCCGCCGCCGAGTCGCCGTCGATCGAGCCGTAGTTGCCCTGGCCATCGACCAGCGGATAGCGCAGGCTGAAATCCTGGGCCATGCGCACCATCGCATCGTACACCGAGGAATCGCCATGCGGATGGTAGTTGCCGAGCGTGTCGCCGACGATTTTCGCCGATTTGAGGTACTTGCGACCGGGGGTCAGATTGAGGTCGCGCATCGCCTGCAGGATGCGGCGGTGTACCGGCTTGAGCCCGTCGCGGACATCGGGCAGCGCACGATCGACCAGGACGCTCATGGCGTAGGTCAGATAGCTGTCCTTCATCTCCTGTTCGATCATCAGGGAAATGGACGGATTCAACGGCACGTCAGTCATCGCGGGGAGCCTTCGTAGGGGACTTGCTCAGCATACTACACCACCCCTGGGGGCAAGGTCAGGTACAGACCGTGCTCAGAAGCACGGCTTACCCCCCGCGCATCACTTCCCGGGTCGTCTTTGCGTACGTTCGATCCGCCTTTTTTTTCGCCAGGCTTCGATCCCCGCATGGTCACCTTTGATGAGCGCTGCCGGGACCTGCAGTCCGCGGAAGTCGCGTGGCCGGGTGAAGCACGGATGATCGAGCTCAGTGTCGGTGTGGCTAAAACTGTCCTCAGCGGCACTGCGCTCGTCGCCGAGGGCCCCGGGCTGCAGACGGGTGACGGCATCGGCGAGGACCAGCGCTGCCAACTCTCCCCCGGAGAGCACGTAGTCTCCGAGTGAAAAAGCCTCGGGCTGATAGAGATCGATGATCCGTTCATCGATGCCCTCGTAGTGTCCGCAGAGCACGATCACGGTGTGCTCGTTGGCGAGCTCCTGCGCATAGGTCTGATCGAGCTTGCGGCCTTGCGGCGAGGTGATCAGCAAGCGGGCTCCGGGGTGACGGGCGCGAAGGTGATCAAGCGCCCCGGCGATCGGCGGAGCCATCAGGACCATTCCCGGCCCACCGCCGAAAGGCCGATCATCGGCTTTCTTGAAGCGCCCACCCGCCCACTGTCGAGGATCGACTATGTTAATAGCAACAAGTCCCCGACGCCGGGCCCGGCCGACGATGCTCGCCGACAGGTACGGCTCGCACAGCTCCGGGAAGAGGGTCACGAGGTACATCGCCAACCGCGGTCGCGGTTGCGCAGGAACGTTTACAGCGCAGGCATTCACAGTTCTGCAAGCTGGCGAATGGACGATGCATACAAGGAGTGAACTGAGGCACGGTCATTTACCACTCCCACCCCGGTTGCGCCCAGGGGTAGGCGATCTATGGTAATCGACCGCTTATGAACTCGCGTTCCCCAAACTCGCCGCGCGTTTCGCCTCTGCCGAACGGCCGCGGAGTGACTCCCTTGAGTCAATTCGTGGCCACCCGCATGGCCTCGGATGAGCTTTGGAACATAAGATCGAATAATGATTTATGGATCTGTGTGTTCTGTCTGAGTGCGATCGCGAAGCGCCCAGGTAGCTCATCTACTGATTCTATAGTACGTCACCTGGAAAACTGCCGTCTTTTTGCCCTGGGCAAGGGTGCTCCGCAGGCACGGTCGGCCATCCTCGAACGCCGAACGTACGAAAACATCGTCTTCAGCGCCCAGAGCGATCCCTCCTGGAAGGTCTACGATCACGACGGGGTGTGGATTTCACCCTTCTCGCTCATGCGCGTCCTGACGGTACGGACGGCTAGCGGCAAGCTCGACAACTTCCTCTTCCAGGACCTTGCCAAGCATCTTACCCAGTGTCCATTCTACCGCCAGGGCATCGCCCACACCGCCGAGGAAGTGCAGCTCGCCCGTGAGTTGCATCGGCGGATGCCGCAAGTTATTGCTTTCGTCCGTTATCAATTGCACACCCAATCATGGTGGCGGTGGGTGAACGAGGCCGGGGTCTGGATCTGCCCGTATACGCTGTTCGCCGTGCCCCAGGTGCGCTTAGCGCAGCTCTCGACGTGGATGACCGCCGCCGAAGTGATCGCCTTGCATCTCATCACCCATAGTCCGCTGTTCGTCAACGGACAGGCGCTGCCGCATGTCGAGACCTCGATTGCGCACGCCGCCGGTCCGCTTGGGCGCAATCTGCCGCCAGCTGAAGCCGAGACCCCGATGCCGATGAGCCCGGAGCAGATTCTCGGCTCGACGGTGCCCTCCGGCCTGGTGATCACCCCCTCGCCGACGGCGACGCGGAGCATCTCTGCCGGCAATGCCATCCTTGCCTCACGCATCCAGGCGCATTCCACGACGCCAACTGCATCCCCGATCAGCAGCGAGGGCGTATCTCGTCCGGGAACCGTCTTCACTCGCACGCCGATTGCCTTAACCACCGATGCACCGCCGGTCGCTCGGCGGGTTACCCCGGCCACGCCCGTAGCCACACCTCTCGCAACGCCACTCGTATCGCCACTCGTATCGCCACTGGCAACGCCACTAGCAACGCCACTAGCAACGCCACTAGCTCCCCCGACAGACAAATCTCTCGCAACGCCCCTCGTCTCCCCCCTCGTAGAGCCCACCAAACGTCCCCTCGGCAGTCCGCCGATAGCACTACCCGTCGGCGGCTCATTGCCCGATGCGGTATCAGCAGCCGAGTCGCGTGCCGGTGAGCCGTCGGATCATCCGACAGGGACGTTTCCTACCTGGGTGACGGCGAGCGAAAACGATGATGCCCATCTCGATTGGATGGA